>NZ_JBHSQJ010000095.1:0-91955 GCF_042658505.1 Streptacidiphilus monticola
CTGCGCCCTGGCCCGCCCACCGGGCCTTCGGCCGGGCTGTGCCCTGGGCCTTCGGCCGGGCTGCGCCCTGGGCGGCGAAAGAGCAGCGCGGCAGTGGCGGGCGGGGGGCTAGCGCAGGTCCTCCGGGAGGAGGATCTGTAGTTCCTCCGTTGTGGGGTTGGGGAGTTGGGCCACGCGGACCGCGTGGCGCTCCACCATGCCCTCGAAGACCAGCCGGGCCGTGCGGCCGTTGCCGAAGGTGGGGCCCTTGGGCAGCGCCGCGAAGTGCTCGCGCAGCCGCGACTCCGTCGCGTCCGCGAGGGCGTACTCGTGCTCGACGGCCTGGCTGCGGGTGATCTCCAGGAGTTCGTCCGCCGAGTAGTCCGGGAAGGTGATGGTGCGTGAGAACCGCGACGCCACACCGGGGTTGGCGGACAGGAAGCGCTCCATCTCGGCCGTGTACCCGGCCACGATGACCACGACCTCGTCGCGGTGGTCCTCCATCAGCTTCACCAGGGTGTCGATCGCCTCCCGGCCGAAGTCGCGGCCGCTGTCCTCCGGGGCCAGGGCGTACGCCTCGTCGATGAACAGGACCCCGCCCCGGGCCCGGTCGAAGCACTCAGCGGTCCGCTGGGCGGTGGCGCCGATGTGCTCGCCGACCAGGTCCATGCGCGAGACCTCGACCAGGTGCCCGCGCTGGAGCACTCCGAGCGAGCCCAGGATCTCCCCGTACAGGCGGGCCACCGTCGTCTTGCCGGTGCCGGGGGAGCCGGTGAAGACGAGGTGCCGGCGCAGCGAGGGGGCCTTCAACCCGGCCTGCTGGCGGCGGCGTCCGACCGAGATGAGGTCGATCAGGGTGCGGACCTCCTGCTTCACCGTCGCCAGCCCGACGAGCGCGTCCAGGTCCGCGAGCGCCTCGTCGGCCGGGCGCACCTCGGGCAGCGGGGCGATGGGGGCGGCCTCGGCGCGCGGCGCGGGCACGTACGCGGCGGCGGCCGCGTGCTCCCGCACCGAGACGGCCGGTTGCGGCGCGGGCCTGGCGTCGTCGGAGACGCAGTCCTCGGTCACCGGGCCCGGTTCGGAGAACTCGAAGCCGCTGCGGGCGTTCTGCTCGGCACGGCAGCGGACCAGATGGGTGGGGCAGCCGTCGATGACGTGGAAACCGTAGCCTTTGCCGTGGCTCGCGGTGCAGCCGGTGAAGGTGCCGCGGCCGCCCGCGGACACGTAGACGGCGGCCTCCAGGCTGCCCCGCACCAGGCAGTCCTCCAGGCGGGGGTCGGCGCCCTTGGTGACGATGACGCCGGTGCCGGTGTCCGCGACCTCGCAGGCCGTCAACTCGCCCGCGGTGCCGTGGTCGCGGAACCACATGCCGGTCCCGGCATCCTGGACGCGCAGCCGGTCCAGGCGCACGGACGCGCCCGCGCTGACCGAGACCGCCGTCGCCCGCACCTGCGTCAGCGAGCAGTTGACGGCGGTGGCGGCGGAGCCCCGGTCCAGGACGTAGAGCGCGTCCGGGACGTCGCGGACGTCGCAGTCGGTGAGCGTCGCGGTGGCCCCACTGATCACCCAGACCGCGGGGTAGTCGCCGGTGCTGTCGCGGATGTCGCAGCCCACGGCTTCGACGTGGGTGCCCGGATCCCAGACGGACAGTCCGTTGCGGCCGAAGGAGCGGAGTGTCGTCTGGCGCAGCGTCAGGCTCGCCCGGCCGCGCAGGTCGGCGGCGTTCTCGGGGATCTCGTGCAGCCGGCTGCCGGTGAGGGTGAGCGAGGCCTCGGTGTCCAGCACCAGCCCGTTGTCGGTGACCCGGTGCACCGCGCAGCCGGACAGCAGGCCCTCGGCGCGGTCGTCGGCCTGCACACCGTTGCCGTTGATGTCGTGGAACTCGCAGTCCACGGCGGACAGTTGGCTGCCCGGTCCGGTCAGCACCAGCCCGGCGCCGGTGACCTGACGCACCTTCGTCCGCTCGAGCAGGAGCGAGGCCGCGCCGCGGACGACGATGCCCGACTGCGCGGCGGCGAACACCTCGCAGTCCTCGACCAGGGCGCGCGCCTCGTCGGAGACGCGGAGTCCGAGCCCGCCGGAGTTCTCCACGGTGACCCGCCGGATGCGGGGTTCGGCGTCGGGGCCGCGGACCTCGATGCCGACGGAGGAGCGCGTCTGCACCCGGCAGTCCGTCAACTCCGGTGCGCCGCCGTCGATCAGGACGGCCGGCGCGGAAGAGTCCTGGCCCTCCAGGTGCAGTCCCTGCACGCTGGCCGAGGCCAGCAGGACGAGGGCGCTGCCGGTGGGCGGCTCGACCCGGACGCTGCCGGGGCCGTCGGCGGACCGGAGCGTCACGGGCTTGTCCACCAGGACGGTCTCCCGGAAGACCCCGGCTCCTATGGTCACCGTGTCCCCGGCCTCCGCGGCGGCGAGGGCCTCGCCGAGTGTGGGGTACTCGCCCGAACGCCGCCGCCAGCGGGAGGCCCCGTCCAGCGTCACCCGAACCACGCCTGGGCTCATGAGCATCCTTTCCGTTCCGGCCCCTAAGTTACTCGGCGCGGGGCGTTCCCCGCGGACAGCAACCCGTCAGGGGCGCGAGGAACTGCGTGAGCGACACACCACCGAGGGAGGTTCGTCCCGCACGTGGCGCCGGACCTCCACGGGGGGTGTGCTGCTCGCGCAGTTCCCCGCGCCCCTGGGGTGGCTGCAAGCGGCTCAGACGTGGTCAGGTTCCGGCAGTGGGGCGGCTTCCAGAACCTCCACCTCGTCGCCGACCGCGAGGGGGCGATCGAAGGGTCCGAGGGGCGTGACGTTCATGCCGAAGGCGAGGTCCTTGCCGAAGCGGCGGTGGCGTCCCAACGCGCGCAGGGGTTCGGGTCCGCGGCGCTCGCTCGTCTCGGGGTCCAGCGTGGTGACCACGCACCGCCCGCACTGCTTGACCCCGAGGAACTCCACCGCGCCCACGCGGAAGCGGACCCACGCGGTCTCCTCCCACGGCTCCGCGTCGGCGATCACCAGGTTGGGCCGGAACCGCCCGAGCGGGACGGGCGCTCCCTTGACCGGGTCGCCCGGGTGGTCGGCCGCGATCAAGTCGTTGAGTGCGGCCAGCGAACCGGTGCTCACCAGCAGCAGCGGATATCCGTCGGCCAGGCTGGTGGTGTACGGGCGGGGCCGCTCCTCCGGGACGGGCTGGTGCACCAGGCGCACCTCGCGCCCCAGCAGTTCGGAGAACCACGCGTTGGTCTCCGCGTCCGCGGCGGACACCCGGAACCGCGGCTGGCTGGTGAACACCTGGACCTCGGTGTCGAGTTGGCCCTCCGGGCGGGCGATCCGGCGGATCTCCTTGCCCTCCGGGGCGGTGACCGTCAGCGAGCCGTCCGGTTCCGGGACGGCGGCGAACTGGCCGAGCAGCGGCTCGTCGCGCTGGGTCAGGCCCACGCCCTCCCCGGTGACCAGCATCCAGCGCCGGTCGTCGGCCAGCCCCCAGGGCTCGACCCGCGCGGTGCTCGGCAGCAGCGGGCGGAAGGACTTGACCGGGTGGACGCGGAGTTCTGCGAGGTAGGGCATGCGCACATGGTGCCAGGCCCCGGGGTACAGCGGGGGCCGACCGGAATGTTCTCCGGCCGGCCCCTGACCTCGGGCTCCTGACGGTGGCTCAGTCGGGCTCAGTAGCCGCCCTGGTAGCCCTGGTTGTACCCGCCGGACTGATAGCCGCCCTGGTAGCCGGGCTGCTGCGGCTGGTTGTAGGCCGGACGCTGCGGGGCGACCGGCGCGACCGGGGTCACCGGGCGCTGCGGCATCTGCACGCCGCCCGGCGGGGTGCCGTAGCCGTTGGCCTGCGGGGCCTGCGGGTAGCGGGGCTGGGCGGGACCGGGCTGCTGCGGGATGTACGGCTGGGGAGCGCCGTAGTGGACCGGGGTGGCCGTCTGCGCGGGGGTCGGCTGCGGGGAGGCGTAGCCGGGACTGCTCGGACCCGGGCCCAGCGCGAGGCGCGGGGCGGGCAGGGCCGGGAGGTTGCTGCCGTACGACGAGGTCGGGTAGCTGCTCCCGAAGGAGGAGGAGCCGTAGGAGTCGTACGCCGGGGGGAGGGCCGCGGGCACGTTGATGGGGGCGATCTGCGGGACTCCGCGCTCTGCGACGAGGCTGTCGTAGATCGGGGTGTCCGAGGCGAAGGACGGAGCGTAGTAACCGACTCCGTCGTAGGAGCGGGAGGTCATGACGCATACCGTAAGCCCACAATGTGCCTGCTGAGGAGAGTGCGAGGGCTGCGAGTTACGGGGGTTACCGAGGAGTTTGCGATTGCTTGGCGGACAGAAGTGTGAAAATCGGTCAGTTCGACCTTCCGTCAAGGGAGTCCGGGCTTCATCCTTCATGAAGGATTAACCGAACGACCGTGTCGGCCCGACAGGTGCGAACGAATCCGGCCACTCGGTCGGCCCCGTTCCGGTTCACCCGATCGCAGGGCGCGCGTCCGCACATGCGAGCGGGGGCGGAGCCGGGCTCACCCCGGCTCCGCCCCCGCTCGTGGGCTTCCGGCTCACTCGCCGGGCTTGTCCCCACCCTTGGGCGGCTGGTTGTCCCGCCGCCGCAGATAGCGTTCGAACTCGCGGGCGATCGCCTCGCCGGAGGCCTCCGGCAGCTCCGCGGTGTCCTTCGCCTCCTCCAACTGCTGGACGTACTCGGCCACTTCGCTGTCCTCTGCGGCCAGCTGGTCCACCCCGAGCTGCCAGGCCCTGGCGTCCTCCGGCAGTTCGCCCTGCGGGATCCGGACGTCCAGCAGGTCCTCCAGCTTGTTCAGCAGCGCGAGCGTCGCCTTCGGGTTCGGCGGCTGGGCCACGTAGTGCGGCACCGCGGCCCAGAAGGTGACCGCCGGGACGCCCGCGTGCGCGCAGGCCTCCTGCAGTACGCCGACGATGCCGGTCGGGCCCTCGTAGCGGCTCTCCTCCAGGTCCAGCGTCCGTGCCACGTCGGAGTCGGAGGTGACGCCGCTGACCGGGACCGGACGGGTGTGCGGGGTGTCGCCGAGCAGCGCGCCCAGGATCACCACCATCTCCACGCCCAGCTCGTGCGCGAAGCCCAGCAGCTCCTGGCAGAAGGAGCGCCAGCGCATGCTCGGCTCGATGCCGCGCACCAGCACCAGGTCCCGCGTCTTCGGCTCGGTCACCCGGACCACCGACAGCCGCGTGGTCGGCCAGGTGATCCGCCGCACCGCCCCGTCCATCCAGATCGTGGGACGGTTCACCTGGAAGTCGTAGTAGTCCTCGGCGTCCAGCGCCGCGAAGACCTTCCCTCCCCACAGCTCGTCGAGATGTGCGACTGCGGCGGACGCTGCGTCGCCCGCGTCGTTCCAGCCCTCGAACGCGGCCACCATGACCGGGTCGATGAGCTCGGGCATGTCCTCGAGCTCGATCACCCAGGGCCTCCCTCCACTTGCCGGACAGTGCACCTCCGTGGAGGAGCTCGTTCCACGGACTGTAAGTGCCCAGCGTACGGCGAACCATGCGCCCAGCTCCGACGCGCGCCGTCCCAGCTGGCGGAACTCCGATGAGACGGGCGAGGGCCCTGGCATAGGCTGGCTCCGTGCGCCCGGCGTCATGGCGGGGCGCAAAGTCGACAGCCGTCGCACACAGGGAGCAGCAGCATGGCCACACGTGTCCCCTCCGAGCAGCAGTCCGCACAGCAGGCGCGGGCCGACGCCCTCCGCGAGGCGCTCGCCACCCGCGTGGTGGTCGCCGACGGAGCCATGGGCACCATGCTGCAGGCGCAGAACCCGACCCTGGAGGACTTCCAGGGCCTGGAGGGCTGCAACGAGGTCCTCAACGTCTCCCGCCCCGACATCGTCCGCAGCGTGCACGACGCCTACTTCGCCGTCGGCGTGGACTGCGTGGAGACCAACACCTTCGGCGCCAACGCCGCCGCGTTCGCCGAGTACGACATCGCGGACCGGATCTTCGAGCTGTCCGAGGCGGGCGCGCGGCTGGCCCGCGAGGTGGCCGACGAGTACACCGCCCGTGACGGTCGGACCCGTTGGGTGCTCGGCTCGATCGGCCCCGGCACCAAGCTGCCCACGCTCGGGCACATCGACTTCGCCACCGTCCGCGAGGGCTTCCGGCAGAACGCGCTGGGCCTGGTCGCGGGCGGCGCGGACGCGCTGATCATCGAGACCTGTCAGGACCTGCTCCAGGTCAAGGCGGCCGCCCTCGGGGTCAAGGAGGCGCTGGCCGAGTCCGGGCTGAGCCTGCCGATCGTGGCCTCGGTGATGATGGAGACCACCGGGACCATGCTGCTCGGCTCCGAGATCGGCGCGGCGCTGACCGCGCTGGAGCCGCTGGGCATCGACCTGATCGGGCTCAACTGCGCCACCGGTCCCGAGCAGATGAGCGAGCATCTGCGGTACCTGTCCAAGAACGCGCGGATCGGCCTGTCCTGCATGCCCAACGCGGGCCTGCCGGTGCTCACCGCCGAGGGCGCGCACTACCCGCTGCAGCCGGCCGAGCTGGCCGAGGCGCAGGCGGTGTTCGTTCAGGAGTACGGGCTGTCCCTGGTCGGCGGCTGCTGCGGTTCGACGCCGGAGCACCTGCGGGTGCTGGTCGAGCGGGTCCAGGGGCTGCCGGTGACGAAGCGTCAGCCGAGGCCCGAGGCCTCGGCCTCGTCGTTGTACCAGTCGGTGCCCTTCCGGCAGGACACCTCCTACCTGGCGATCGGTGAGCGCACCAACGCCAACGGGTCGAAGAAGTTCCGCGAGTCGATGCTGGCGGGGGACTGGCAGGCCTGCGTCGAGATCGCCCGCGAGCAGATCCGCGAGGGCGCCCACCTGCTGGACCTGTGCGTGGACTACGTCGGCCGGGACGGCACCGCCGACATGCGCGAGCTGGCCGGGAGGCTGGCCACCGCCTCCACGCTGCCGATCGTGCTCGACTCCACCGAGCCGGAGGTGCTCCGGGCCGGCCTGGAGATGCTGGGCGGCCGGGCGGTGCTGAACTCGGTCAACTTCGAGGACGGCGAGGCCGAGGGCTCCCGCTTCGACCGGATCGCCTCCCTGGCGCGCGAGCACGGCGCCGCCGTCATCGCGCTGACCATCGACGAGGAGGGGCAGGCCCGCACCGCGGAGAAGAAGGTCGCGGTGGCCGAGCGGCTGATCCGCACCCTGGACGAGCGCTACGGCATCCCCGAGTCCTCGGTGATCGTCGACTGCCTGACCTTCACCCTGGGCACCGGGCAGGAGGAGTCCCGCCGCGACGGCATGGAGACGATCGAGGCGATCCGGGAACTGAAGCGCCGTCACCCCGACGTGCAGACGACCCTGGGCCTGTCGAACATCTCCTTCGGCCTGTCGCCCGCGGCCCGCATGGTGCTCAACTCGGTCTTCCTCCACGAGTGCGTCGAGGCGGGCCTGGACTCCGCGATCGTGCACGCGGCCAAGATCCTGCCGATCGCGCGGATCCCCGAGGAGCAGCGCGAGACCGCGCTGGACCTGGTCTACGACCGCCGCCGCGAGGGCTACGACCCGCTGCAGCGGCTGCTGGAGCTGTTCGAGGGCGTCTCCGCCGCCTCGGTGCGCGCGGGCAAGGCCGAGGAGCTGGCGGCGCTGCCGCTCGAGGAGCGGCTGCAGGCGCGCATCGTGGACGGCGAGCGCAACGGCCTGGAGGCCGACCTGGACGAGGCGCTGACGGTCCGTCCGGCGCTGGAGATCGTCAACGAGGTGCTGCTGGAGGGCATGAAGACGGTCGGCGAGCTGTTCGGCTCCGGCCAGATGCAGCTGCCCTTCGTACTCCAGTCCGCCGAGGTGATGAAGGCGGCGGTGGCGTACCTGGAGCCGCACATGGAGAAGTCCGACGCCGAGGGCAAGGGCACGATCGTGCTGGCCACGGTCAAGGGCGACGTCCACGACATCGGCAAGAACCTGGTCGACATCATCCTGTCCAACAACGGCTACAACGTCGTCAACCTCGGTATCAAGCAGCCGGTTTCGGCCATCGTCGAGGCGGCGCAGGAGCACCGGGCGGACGTCATCGGGATGTCCGGGCTGCTGGTCAAGTCTACGGTGATCATGAAGGAGAACCTGGAGGAGCTGAACCAGCGCGGGCTGGCCGCCGACTTCCCGGTGATCCTCGGCGGCGCGGCGCTGACCCGCGCCTACGTCGAGCAGGACCTGCACGAGATCTACCAGGGCGAGGTGCGCTACGCCCGCGACGCCTTCGAGGGCCTGCGGCTGATGGACGCCCTGGTCGCGGTCAAGCGCGGGGTGCCCGGCGCGGTGCTGCCGGAGCTCAAGCAGCGGCGGCACGCGCGGGTCGAGGTGGCGGAGCCGGAGGAGACGACCACCCGCTCGGACGTGGCGGCGGACAACCCGGTGCCGGTGCCGCCGTTCTGGGGCGACCGGATCGTCAAGGGCCTCTCCTTCAACGACTACGCCTCCTGGCTGGACGAGGACGCCCTGTTCAAGGGGCAGTGGGGGCTGAAGGCCGCGCGCAGCGGCGGCCCCTCCTACGAGGAGCTGGTGGAGAAGGAGGGCCGGCCGCGGCTGCGGATGTGGCTGGACCGGCTGCAGACCGAGGGCTGGCTGGAGCCCGCCGTCGTCTACGGCTACTTCCCGGCGGTGTCGAAGGAGAACGACCTGCTGGTGCTCGGCGAGGACGGCTCGGAGCGCACCCGCTTCACCTTCCCGCGTCAGCGGCGCGGGCGGCGGCTGTGCCTGGCGGACTTCTTCCGTCCCGAGGACTCGGGGGAGAAGGACGTCGTCGCCTTCCAGGTGGTCACCATGGGCGGCCGCATCTCCGAGGCGGCCAACGAGCTGTTCGCCGCCAACTCCTACCGCGACTACGTCGAACTGCACGGCCTGTCGGTGCAGTTGGCGGAGGCGCTGGCGGAGTACTGGCACGCCCGGGTCCGCGCCGAGCTCGGCTTCTCCGGCGAGGATCCGCAGGAGATGAAGGACATGTTCGCGCTGAAGTACCGCGGCGCGCGCTTCTCCCTGGGCTACGGCGCGTGCCCCGACCTGGAGGACCGTGCGAAGATCGCGGAGCTGCTGCGCCCCGAGCGGATCGGCGTCGTCCTGTCCGAGGAGTTCCAGCTGCACCCGGAGCAGTCCACGGACGCCATCGTGATCCACCACCCCGAGGCCAAGTACTTCAATGCACGGTGATACCGAGCCCACCCGGCCGTCCCGACTGGAAGCCGTCCTGCTCGACATGGACGGCACCCTGGTCGACACCGAGGACTTCTGGTGGGAGGCCGAGACCTCGCTGCTGGCGGACCTCGGCCACACCGTCCACCCGCGCGAGCGCAAGATCGTGGTGGGCGGGCCGATGTCGCGGGTGGTGGACCACCTGCTGGCGGTGACCGGGGCGGACATCGACCCGCTGGAGTTCGGGCCGATGATCAACGACCGGTTCGTCGAACTGCTGGGCCGGGGCGTGCCGCTGCGGCCCGGCGCGCTGGAACTGCTGGACGCCCTCGCCGCCGAGGGCGTCCCGCTGGCCCTGGTGTCCGCCTCGCACCGGCGGATCATCGACCAGGTGCTGCTGACCCTGGGCCCGGACCGGTTCACCACCACCGTGGCCGGCGACGAGGTGGAGCGGACCAAGCCGTGGCCGGATCCCTACCTGCTCGCGGCCGAGCGGCTGGGTGCGGACCCGGCGCGGTGCGTCGTGGTGGAGGACGCCCCGACGGGTGTCCGGGCGGGGGAAGCGGCCGGCTGTCCGGTCCTCGTGGTGCCCTCGGTGGCCGTGATCGAGCCGGCTCCGGGACGCACGGTGCGGTCCTCGCTCAAGGAGGTCGACGTGGCTCTGCTGCGCCGTCTGGCGGGCGAGGTTGACGGGGCGTCAAGGTAACTACCTGCTAACGCCAAATCGGACATGTCGTATTACAGCATGTCAATTTACTGCGCTGAAACGTGCCTGGGGCCCACCCTCGGTAAGGGGCGACTGCGCGTTCGTGCCAACGTGTGGCAGGCTACGCAAACGTTCGACCTTGTGCGGGTTGCCTGGCACCACTAACAAGGGTGTCTGGGGCGCACTGCCCGGCTGCCACAGCGCCGGCCAGAATGAAGAAGGAAGTCATGTCAACAGTCAAGCGACTGGCGGTGGTCGGCGCTGTCGGCCTGATCGCGACCACCTCGGCGTGCGGTTCCTCCGGCTCGGGAGCTGCGCCGAACGCCGCCTCCGGCGCCAAGATCACCATCGGCTCGGCGACGGCCTACAGCACCCTCGACCCCGCGGTCGCGTACGACGCCGGTTCCTGGGCTGTGTACTACAACATCTACCAGTCCCTGCTGAGCTACGCGCCGGGCGCCAACCAGCCCTCCCCGGACGCGGCCAAGACCTGCGGGTTCTCCGACCCCGTCACGTACAAGTGCGAGCTCCGCCCGGGACTGAAGTTCACCAACGGCGACCCGCTGGACGCCGCTGCCGTGAAGTTCTCGATCGACCGCGTGCTGAAGATCAAGAACGACTCCCAGGTGTGGACCCTGCTGTCCACCATCAAGTCGGTGGACACCCCCAACAGCTCCACGGTGGTGTTCAACCTGAACACCCCCGACGCGACGCTGCCGGACCGGCTCGCCGCCGGTGTCGCCTCGATCGTCGACCCGAAGCTGGCCAGCCCCACCAAGGGCGTGACCGACCCGACGGACACCTCGATCGGCGTCGGCTCGGGCGTCTACAAGATCGACAAGGTCGACTTCAAGGACGGTCAGCCCAGCGTCCTGCACCTGTCGGTCAACCCCGCCTACCAGGGCGCGGCCCTCGACAACGGCGGCAAGCTGCAGAACTCCGGCGTCACGGTCAACTTCTACGACAACGTCAAGGAGACCAAGGCGGCGCTCGACAGCGGCGCGGTCGACGCGGTCGCGACCGACATCGCGCCGACGGACATCGTCAAGCTGCAGAACGACCAGCAGCTCGGCAAGGGCCTCCAGGTCGTCGAGGGTCCCGGCGCCCAGATCCGGCTGATGCCGCTGAACCTCGCCAAGGCGCCGTTCAACAACAAGGCCGTCCGGGTCGCCATCGCCCGCCTGCTCAACCGCGACTCCATCGCCTCCGGCGTCTTCCAGGGCACGGTCACCCCGCTCTACTCGATGATCCCCTCGGGCATCACCGACCAGAACGCGGCCTACCTCAACCTCTACCCGCCGGCGTCGGCCGCCACGGTCAAGCGCAGCCTGCAGAAGGCGGGCGTCCACCTGCCGGTCTCGTTCACGCTCGACTACACCCTGAACTCGACCGCCGGTGACGCCGAAGCGAAGATGATCAAGGCGCAGCTGGAGAGCACCGGCCTGTTCCAGGTCACCCTGCGCACCCACGCGACCTACACGGCCATGAAGAACGAGGTGCTCAAGAAGGGCGACTTCGACGCCTACACGGTCAGCTGGCTGCCCGACTACCCGGACCCGGACGACTTCGTCTCCCCCTTCGTCGGCGCGCCGAGCTCGATGTACATCAACTACCAGCCGGCCGCGATCGTCGGCAAGATCGCCGCGACGCTGAAGGAGACGGACCGCCTGGCCGCCGCCAAGGACTACGCGGACATCCAGAACGCCTTCGCGAACGACGCCGCGTACATCCCGATCTGGCAGAACAAGGCGTACGCCGTGACCCAGGCCGACATCACCGGAGCGGGGCTCACCCTGGACACCTCCGCGGTCATCCGCTGGTGGCTGTTCGGCAAGTCCTCCTGATCCGAGGGATCCGAGGGTCCGAGCGGATCTGACGGGCCGTCAGCCGACGGCCCGGCCCGGACGAAGGGGCGCCGGGGAGTGCGAACTCCCCGGCGCCCCTCGGCGTTCCGCGCCGCGTGCGGGTCAGCTGCCGCCCGGCCGGACGAGGCCGCTCTCGTAGGCGAAGACGGCCGCCTGGACCCGGTCGCGCAGGCCCAGCTTGGTCAGCACGTGGCCGACGTGGGTCTTCACCGTCGTCTCGCTGACGAACAGCTCCGCCGCGACCTCTGCGTTGGACAGGCCCTTGGCGACCAGCTTGAGGACCTCCATCTCACGGTCCGTCAGCGTGGACAGCGAGGGCGGCGGGGCCTCGTCCCCGCTGGGCAGGCGGGTGGCGTACATGTCCAGCAGCCGCCGGGTGACGCTCGGGGCCAGCATCGCCGCGCCGTCCGCGATCACCCGGATCGCCTGGACCAGCTCCTCCGCCGGGACGTCCTTGAGCAGGAAGCCGCTGGCGCCGGCGCGCAGTGCCTCCACCACGTACTCGTCGAGGTCGAAGGTGGTGAGCACGAGGACCTTCGCCGGGCCGTCGCGGCCGGGGCCGGCGATCCGCCGGGTGGCCTCGACGCCGTCCATCCGGGGCATCCGGATGTCCATCAGCACCACGTCCGGCTGCAGCGCCCGCACCTGCTCCAGCGCCTGCTGCCCGTCCCCCGCCTCGCCGACCACCGCGATGTCGGACTCGGCCTCCAGGATCATCCGGAACCCGGTCCGCAACAGCGGCTGGTCGTCGACCAGCAGCACTCGGATCGCCACACTCGCTCCACTCGCCTGCGCTCTGCGCACTTACCTGCTGACAGGCAAAGGGTACGCGGGCGGGGTGCCGCCGAAGGCGGGGCACAGCGACTTGTGCGCGCACCAGTCGCACAGCCGGTTCGGCGCGGGCGGGAACTCTCCGGACTCCAGCGCCCGCTGGATGGCCCGCCACAGCGCCTCCAGCTTGCGCTCGACCGCCAGCAGGTCCGCCTCGTCCGGGTCGTAGGCGACCACCTGGCCTCCGCCGCCCAGGTAGACCAGCTGGAGCCGGCGCGGCACCACGCCGCGCAGCCGCCACAGCACCAGGGCGTAGAACTTCATCTGGAACATGGCCTTGCCCTCGAAGTCCCGCGAGGGCGCGCGGCCGGTCTTGTAGTCGACCACCCGCACCTCGCCGGTGGGGGCGACGTCCACCCGGTCGACATAGCCGCGCAGTCTGAGCCCGGACTCCAGCTCCGCCTCCACCAGCAGCTCGCGCTCGGCGGGCTGCAGCCGGTTCGGATCCTCCATGCGGAAGTAGGCGTCCAGCAGCTGCTCCGCCTCGCCGAGCCAGCGGGCGAACCCGCCGTCCTCCGCCTCCTGCGCTTCCGGGAAGAGGTCGGCCAGCTCCGGACGCTCCGTCAGCAGCCGCTCCCACTGCGGCCGGAGCAGCGCCCGGGCCGCCTCGGGCGTCCGCTCGCCCTGCGGGTGGTCGAACAGCCGCTCCAGCACGGCGTGCACCAGGGTGCCCCGGGTGGCCGCGGGGCTCGGCGGCTCGGGGATCCGGTCGATCGCACGGAAGCGGTAGAGCAGCGGGCAGGTCATGAAGTCCCCGGCGCGCGAGGGCGACAGCGACACGGGCACGGGGGTCAAGGGGGCGGCGGGGGCTTCCTGCATGCCCCGACCCTACTCGGCGGCACCGACAGGACACCGGGAGTCCACAGCTTCTCCGGGGTACCCACGAGATCTCCCGGGTACCTACAGGTCACCGGCACCGCCGTGCGCCCCCGGCGGTACTGATCGCGTAGCGTGAGGCGCGGAGCAGCGACGGAGGGGCACCCAGGTGAGCGAGAGTCAGGGCAAGGGCCGCGACGAGCGGCCCACCGGCGGGCTGCTGATGGGCCGGCCGTTCGGCGTACCCGTCTACGTCGCCCCGTCCTGGTTCCTGGTCGCGGCCCTGATCACCTGGCTGTTCGGCGGGCAGATCGACCGGATCCTGCCCGGCCTTGGCGGCGCCCGCTACCTGGTCTCGCTCTTCTTCGCGGTCGCCTTCTACGGGTCGGTGCTGGTGCACGAACTCGCCCACACCGTCCTGGCGTTGCGGTTCAGGCTGCCGGTGCTCCGGATCCAGCTGCAGTTCTTCGGCGGCGTGTCGGAGATCCAGAAGGAGAGCGAGTCGGCGGGCCGCGAGTTCTGGCTGGCCTTCGCCGGACCACTGCTCTCCCTCGTCCTCGGCGGCGTCTTCCTCGGCCTCATGCAGCTCGCCCCCGCCCGCAGCGTCGCCGGCGTGCTGCTGGCCGCGCTGATGCTGAGCAACTTCGTCGTCGCCGCCTTCAACCTGCTGCCCGGCCTGCCCCTGGACGGCGGGCGGATGCTGCGCGCGGTCGTCTGGAAACTGACGGGCCGTCCGATGACCGGCACCGTGGCCGCCGCCTGGGCCGGACGCGCCCTTGCGGTGGCCGTGCTGGTGCTCATGCCGCTCTGGTCCGCGCGCAGCAGCGACGGCCAGGACATGGCGTCCATCCTGCTCGACGCGGTCCTCGGCGCGGTCCTCGCCGCGATCATCTGGAACGGCGCCGGCACCAGCCTGCGCCTGGCCCGGCTGCGCGAGCACCTGCCCGAGCTGACCGCCCGCGCCCTGGTCCGCCCGGCCGTCGAGGTCACCACGGACACCCCGCTCGCCGAGGCGCTGCGCCGGCTCGAGGAGATCGACGCCCGCGGCATCGTCGTCACCGACAGCGCGGGCGCGCCGGTCGCTCTGGTCCGGGAGCGCGCCGTGCGGCAGATCCCCGAGCACCGCCGCCCCTGGACCGCGCTGGCCGCGGTCTCCCGGCCGCTGGAACCCGGCAGCGCCATCGCCGCGGACCTCGCCGGCGAGGAGCTGCTGGACGCCCTGCGCGCGGCTCCGGCGGGGGAGTACCTGGTCCGCGAGAGCGACGGCAGCGTCCTCGGCGTCCTCAACGCCTCGGACGTGGAACGGGCCTTCGCCCTGGCGATGACCGGGCGCTCCCCGGTCCCCCCTGTGGTCGGCGGGCTGCCCGCGCGCCCGTAGAATCGCTCCCATGACTGAACCGACCGGCGCCGCCCGCCGTCGCGGGCCCTTCCAGGTCGGGGACCAGGTCCAACTCACCGACCCCAAGGGACGCCACCACACCATCACGCTCGAAGCCGGGAAGTCCTTCCACACCCACAAGGGCGCCTTCTCCCACGACGAGCTGATCGGCCGACCCGAAGGCACGGTCGTGCGCACGACTGGCAACACCCAGTACCTCGCGCTGCGTCCCCTGCTCCCCGACTACGTCCTCTCCATGCCGCGCGGCGCCGCGGTGGTCTACCCCAAGGACGCGGGCCAGATCGTCACGATGGCCGACATCTTCCCCGGCGCGCGCGTCGTCGAGGCCGGCGTCGGCTCGGGCGCGCTGAGCATGTCGCTGCTGCGTGCTGTCGGGGACCACGGCGCGCTGTACTCGTACGAGCGTCGCGAGGACTTCGCCGAGATCGCCAAGGCCAATGTCGAGCGCTTCTTCGGCGGACCGCACCCCGCCTGGAAGCTGACGGTCGGTGACCTCCAGGACAACCTCGCCGAGACCGAGGTCGACCGGGTCGTGCTGGACATGCTGGCCCCGTGGGAGTGCCTGGACGCGGTGTCCAAGGCCCTGGTGCCCGGCGGCGTGCTGATCTGCTACGTGGCGACGACCACCCAGATGTCCACGACGGTCGAGGCGCTGCGCGAGCACGGCACCTTCACCGAGCCGCAGGCCTGGGAGTCCATGGTGCGCACCTGGCACCTGGAGGGCCTGGCCGTCCGCCCCGACCACCGCATGATCGGGCACACGGGTTTCCTGCTGACGAGCCGTCGGCTCGCGGACGGCGTCGAGCCCCCGCTGCGCCGTCGGCGCCCGGCGAAGGGCGCCTACGGCGAGACCGAGGTTCCCGAGAAGCCCAAGCCCGGCAGGTTCCTGCGGATGGCCGAGGAACAAGAGGACTAGGCATGGACTAGGCACCCTCCAGGGGCGCGAGGCTGTTGCCGATGTTCGGCTCCGCCGCGTGGGCGCGGGCAGCACACCACCCGGGGAGGTCCGGCCCGTTCGATGGGGTCGGACCTCCCCGGGNTGCTCGCGCAGTGTCCTCGCGCCCCTCAGGGTGGTTGCCCGGCGTGACTAGGATGTGCGCCAGAACGTGAGTGGGGAGAGGGGCACACGTGTCTGGTGAGGCGCACGCGCACGCACACAGCAAGCCGTGGCACTGGCTCGTGACCGCCGCCGGCATAGGCGCTGTCGTGGGCGTCGCGACCCTCGTCGCCCCGGCCGGCGCGGGCCCGGTGTCCAACACCGCGCAGCCCCTGCCCTCCCCGTCCTCCACGTCCGGCACCGGGGGGCAGTTGACCGCCCCGAAGCCGAAGGGCAGTGACCTCCCCCTCGAGTGCGGGGGCATCCCGGTCAAGATCGTGCAGTCGTTCTCCGCCGTGCTGCCCGACTCGCGCACCCCGGTCACCGTCGTCGACGCCCACTGCGACTCCGGCACCGGCACCCCGCCCGACGGATTGTTCGTGCTCGTCCCCACGGGGACCCCGGGCAAGGCCCGGATCGGGGCGACACTCATCACCGAGAAGCAGCGGATGACCGTCCGCGCGATGGGGATGCGACCCGACGGCAGCATCCACGCCACCGTCGACACCTACTCGAACGACACCGTCCCCAACTGCTGCCCCGACGTCCACGAGACGCTCACCTGGTCCTACGCCAACGGCAATTGGACCGGCCAGGGCGTGAGCGCCAACCAGGCGTCCGCCTGACGGGGCGTCAAAAGACCCGCCCAGCAGCGGAGCCCCGCCCTGTGACCTTGATCACAGGAGCGGGGCTCCGTGCGCGTTCCGCCCGGTCGTCCGCCCCGGGCGTTCGGCGGCGTCACTCGGCGTTCGGCCCGTGGACCTCGACGCCGTCCCGCACCCGCCGCACGTGGATGCACTCGCCAGGGCAGTCCTTGGCCGAATCCGCCACGTCCTGAAGCAGCGTCAAAGGCACTGGCACGCTTGCCCCGGGCTCCTGCCGCAACTCGTCGTCGTCACCCTTCACGTACGCAAGCCCGTCGATGTCCAGCTCGAACACCTCGGGGGCGTACTGCACGCAAATCCCGTCCCCGGTGCAGAGATCCTGGTCGATCCACACCTCGAGGGGCTCCGCCGCATCCTGCTCCGCCGTGGACATCCGCCCGCCGTTCCTCGTCGTCGTCGCTCTTGTTGATCGATCCTATGCCCAGCCGCTTTCGAGTGGTCATCCGTGGGTACAGCAGTGACAAGGGGACGTGCGCAAGGGTGAAGATCGGACACACCCCTTCCGACTTTCTGATCTAGGGGTTTCAACACTCCCAGGCGCAGGTAGGGTCTGGAAGCGTTCAGCTCCCCCGGAGGAGGTGAGGACCGTGGCAGCCCACGATGACGACTACACCCGCGGCGGCAGGCCCGCACGGGGATCCGAGGAGACCAACGACCAGGTCTCGTTCCTCGAGCAGGAGATCGCTGTCCTGCGTCGCAAGCTCGCAGAATCGCCGCGCCACTCGAGGATCCTCGAGGAGCGGATCGTCGAACTGCAGACCAACCTGGCCGGGGTCACCGCCCAGAACGAGCGGCTCGCCTCCACACTGCGTGAGGCGCGCGACCAGATCGTCGCGCTCAAGGAGGAGGTCGACCGGCTGGCCCAGCCGCCGTCCGGCTTCGGCACCTTCCTCGACGCCGTCGAGGACGGCACCGCGGACATCTACACCGGTGGCCGCAAGCTCCGCGTCAACGTCAGCCCGTCCGTTCCGCTGGACGAGCTGCGCCGCGGGCAGGAGGTGCTGCTCAACGAGGCGCTCAACATCGTCGACGCGCTCGAGTTCGAGTCCATCGGCGACATCGTCACCCTCAAGGAGGTGCTCGAGGACGGCGAACGCGCCCTGGTCATCGGGCACACCGACGAGGAGCGCGTGGTCCGGCTCGCCGAGCCGCTGCGCGAGATCACGCTGCGTGCCGGCGACGCGCTGCTGCTGGAGCCGCGCTCGGGCTACGTCTACGAGGTCGTGCCCAAGAGCGAGGTGGAGGAGCTGGTCCTGGAGGAGGTCCCGGACATCTCCTACACCCAGATCGGCGGCCTGAGCGGGCAGATCGAGCAGATCCGCGACGCGGTCGAGCTGCCCTACCTGCACGCCGAGCTGTTCAAGGAGTACGAGCTGAGGCCGCCGAAGGGCGTGCTGCTCTACGGCCCGCCCGGCTGCGGCAAGACGCTGATCGCCAAGGCCGTGGCCAACTCGCTTGCCAAGAAGGTCGCCGAGGTCACCGGGCAGCCCCAGGGCAAGAGCTACTTCCTGAACATCAAGGGCCCCGAGCTGCTCAACAAGTACGTCGGCGAGACCGAGCGGCAGATCCGCCTGGTCTTCCAGCGGGCTCGCGAGAAGGCGAGTGAGGGCACCCCGGTCATCGTCTTCTTCGACGAGATGGAGTCCCTGTTCCGCACCCGCGGCTCGGGCGTCAGCTCGGACGTGGAGAACACGATCGTGCCCCAGCTCCTCGCCGAGATCGACGGCGTCGAGGGCCTGGAGAACGTCATCGTGATCGGCGCCTCCAACCGCGAGGACATGATCGACCCGGCGATCCTGCGGCCCGGCCGCCTGGACGTCAAGATCAAGATCGAGCGGCCGGACGCCGAGGCGGCCAAGGACATCTTCTCCAAGTACCTGAAGGCCTCGCTGCCGCTGCACCCGGACGACCTCAAGGAGCACGGCTCCTCCGAGGAGGCCACGGTCAGCGCCATGATCCAGGCGGTCGTGGAGCGGATGTACACGGAGTCCGAGGAGAACCGCTTCCTGGAGGTCACCTACGCCAACGGGGACAAGGAAGTCCTGTACTTCAAGGACTTCAACTCCGGTGCCATGATCCAGAACATCGTGGACCGGGCCAAGAAGATGGCCATCAAGGACTACCTGGACCACGGCCAGCGCGGTCTGCGCGTCTCCCACCTGCTCGCCGCCTGCGTCGACGAGTTCAAGGAGAACGAGGACCTGCCCAACACCACCAACCCCGACGACTGGGCCCGGATCTCCGGCAAGAAGGGCGAGCGGATCGTCTTCATCCGCACGCTGGTCACCGGGAAGCAGGGTGCCGAGTCCGGCCGTTCGATCGACACCGTGGCGAACACGGGCCAGTACCTGTAGCCCGGAGCCGACGGTATCCACCGACACGTAGCAGACTCGTAGCAACGCCAGAAGCACCCCGCCGTCCGGCTGCTGAAGCCCGTGGGCCCAGGCAGCCGGACGGTTCGCGTCTCACCAGGAGGGCCGCATGTCCGTACGGCGCGTCATGGGGATCGAGACGGAGTACGGGATCTCCGTCCCGGGCCACCCCAACGCCAATGCCATGCTCACCTCGTCCCAGGTGGTCAACGCCTACGCGGCGGCCATGCACCGGGCCCGGCGGGCCCGCTGGGACTTCGAGGAGGAGAATCCGCTGCGGGACGCGCGCGGCTTCGACCTGGCCCGTGACGCCGCGGACGCCAGCCAGCTGACCGACGAGGACATCGGCCTGGCCAACATCATCCTGACCAACGGCGCCCGCTTCTACGTGGACCACGCCCACCCCGAGTACAGCTCCCCTGAGGTCACCAACCCGCGGGACGCCGTGCTCTGGGACAAGGCCGGCGAGCGGATCATGGAGGAGGCCGCCCGGCGCGCCCTGGACCTGCCCGGCGGCCAGCAGATCCACCTGTACAAGAACAACACCGACAACAAGGGCGCCTCCTACGGCACCCACGAGAACTACCTGATGAAGCGCCAGACGCCGTTCGCGGACATCGTCCGGCACCTGACGCCGTTCTTCGTCTCCCGCCAGGTCGTCTGCGGCGCCGGCCGGGTGGGCCTGAACCAGGACGGCTCCGGCCAGGGCTTCCAGATCAGCCAGCGCGCCGACTACTTCGAGGTCGAGGTCGGCCTGGAGACCACGCTCAAGCGCCCCATCATCAACACCCGCGACGAGCCCCACGCCGACGCGGAGAAGTACCGCCGACTGCACGTCATCATCGGCGACGCCAACCTGTCCGAGATCTCGACCTACCTCAAGCTGGGCACGACCTCGCTGGTGCTGTCCATGATCGAGGACGGCTTCATCACCGTGGACCTGGCCGTGGACCAGCCGGTGCGCACCCTGCACCGGGTCTCCCACGACCCGGACCTGCAGGAGCTGGTCCAGCTGCGCAGCGGGCGGAAGCTGACGGCGGTTCAGCTGCAGATGGAGTACTGCGAGTTGGCCCGCAAGTTCGTCGAGGACCGCTACGGCGCCGACGCGGACGAGCAGACCCGGGAGATCCTGGACCGCTGGGAGGACGTCCTCGGCCGCCTGGAGCGCGATCCGATGAGCCTCAGCCGGCAGCTGGACTGGGTCGCCAAGCGCGAGATCCTGGAGGGCTACCGCAGCCGCGACGGCCTCGGCTGGGACGACGCCCGGCTGCAGCTGGTGGACCTGCAGTACAGCGACGTGCGCGAGGAGAAGGGCCTGTACAACCGCCTGGTGGCGCGCGGACGCTTCGAGCGGCTGCTGGAGGAGCCGCAGGTGCTGCGGGCCGCCCACAAGCCGCCGGAGGACACCCGCGCGTACTTCCGCGGCCGCTGCCTGGAGCAGTACGCCGAGCACGTGGCCGCGGCCTCCTGGGACTCCGTCATCTTCGACCTGCCGGGCCGGGACTCGCTGCAGCGGGTCCCGACGCTGGAGCCGCTGCGCGGCACCCGCAACCACGTCAAGGCGCTGCTCGACCGCTGCCGGACGGCGGAGGAGCTGGTCCGGGTGCTGTCCGGCGGCTGATCGTCCAAACTGCCGGGAACACCTGTTCAGCTCCGGGCGTAACTGGCTGTTGCGGGGGCTCACGAAGGGTGAAGTGCCCCGTTTCGGGCATCATCCCGGCAACGGCGACGTTGATCGGGGACAAGTGAAAACACGGGCGTGTGTCACACCCCGTGTATAGGGTCTGACCAGTAGTGCAAGACAGCGCACTCGGGCGCTTGAGAGATCGGGGTGAGGGCTATGGCGACCAAGGACACCGGCGGGGGCCAGCAGCGGTCCAACCGCTCCTCCGAAGAGATCGAAGAGCAGGACGCCGAGGCCGCGGAGGCCTCCGACCTCAAGGAGCGCAAGGAGAAGCTCGACGACGACGTGGACGCCGTCCTGAGCGACATCGACGAGATCCTCGAGAGCAATGCCGAGGACTTCGTGCGGAGCTATGTGCAGAAGGGCGGCGAGTAGGCGCGCCTCCGATCCGGAGGTGGGTCACCCCAGCTGAACCACAGTCCCTGAATCCGGGGGCGGAGCATGTGGATCACCAGCGGGAACCGGGTAGGGTCCGTGGCATCCGCAGCTTCGCCCCTTTCTTGCGGGGCTCGAACTGGAAGGGAACGTGTGGAAGCCAACACTCGTGGCACCGGGCGTCTACCGGCTGCCTTCTTGACGCCGGGGTCCTCCTCCTTCGTCGAGTTCCTCGGCGCGTACCAGCCGGAGCTGCTGCCCGGCAATCGCACGCTGCCGCCCGGGGCCGTCGTGGAGGCACCGCACGGCACCACGATCGTCGCGGCGACCTTCGCGGGGGGCGTGGTCCTGGCCGGTGACCGGCGGGCGACCATGGGCAACATCATCGCCCAGCGGGACATCGAGAAGGTCTTCCCCGCGGACGAGTACTCCGCGGTCGGCATCGCCGGCACCGCCGGCCTCGCCGTCGAGATGGTGCGCCTGTTCCAGCTGGAGCTGGAGCACTACGAGAAGATCGAGGGCACCCAGCTCTCCCTGGAGGGCAAGGCCAACCGCCTGACCACCATGATCCGGAGCAACCTCGGCATGGCCATGCAGGGCCTGGCCGTGGTCCCGCTCTTCGCCGGCTACGACCTGGACGAGGGCCGCGGCCGCATCTTCAGCTACGACGTCACCGGCGGGCGCTCCGAGGAGCACGGCTTCGCCGCCACCGGTTCCGGCTCGCTCTTCGCCAAGGGCTCGCTCAAGAAGCTCTACCGCTCCGACCTGGACGCGGAGCAGGCCGCCACCCTGGTCATCCAGGCGCTCTACGACGCCGCCGACGACGACTCCGCCACCGGCGGGCCCGACCTCTCCCGGCGCATCTTCCCCATCGTCTCCCTGATCACCGAGGACGGCTTCCGCCGCCTCTCCGACGCGGAGGTGGGGGAGTTGGCCCAGGAGATCGTCGGAGCCCGGCTGGAGCAGCCCAACGGCCCGCAGGCGCCCCTTCTCTGACGTACCGTCACCCATCAGCTCAGACTCGACGTCCACTACGACCAGAAGGGGCGACCGCCGGTGTCGACGCCGTTCTACGTCTCACCCCAGCAGGCCATGGCCGACCGCGCCGAGTACGCCCGCAAGGGCATCGCGCGCGGCCGCAGCGTGGTCGTGCTCACCTATGCCGACGGCATCGTCTTCGTCGCCGAGAACACCTCCCGGGCGCTGCACAAGGTGTCCGAGATCTACGACCGGATCGCCTTCGCCGCCGTCGGCCGCTACAACGAGTTCGAGAACCTGCGCATCGGCGGCGTCCGCTACGCCGACCTGCGCGGCTACTCCTACGACCGGGCCGACGTCAACGCCCGTGGCCTGGCGAACGTCTACGCGCAGACCCTGGGCACCATCTTCTCCTCGACCGGCGAGAAGCCGTACGAGGTCGAGCTCATCGTGGCCGAGGTCGGCAAGGGCCCCGAGGACAACCAGATCTACCGGCTCACGCCGGACGGCTCCGTGGTCGACGAGCACGGATCCGTTGCGGTGGGCGGCAGTTCGGAGTCCATCAGCCACTTCCTGGAGCAGCGCCACCAGGAGGGCATGTCCCTCTCCGAGGCGCTGAAGCTCGCGGTCGACGGCCTGGCCCGTGACCCGAACGGCGGACCGGCACGCACTCTGACGCCGGATCAGCTGGAGGTCGCGGTCCTCGACCGCAACCGGTTCCAGCAGCGCAAGTTCAAGCGGCTGCTGGGCGCCCAGCTCAGCAGGCTGCTCGCGGGTGACGAATCCGCCGCGACCGAGGACGAGGGCGACAAGCCCGCGCCCGAGGCCGACACGGAGGACTGAGCCGCACCAACCGCGAGCTCGGTTTCGCAGCAAGGCGGGAGGGTGAAACACACAGCATGGACCGCCGAATCTTCGGGCTGGAGAACGAGTACGGGGTCACCTGCACCTTCCGGGGACAGCGTCGGCTGTCCCCGGACGAGGTGGCCCGGTACCTCTTCCGCCGTGTGGTGTCTTGGGGCCGCAGCAGCAACGTCTTCCTGCGCAACGGCGCCCGGCTGTACCTCGACGTGGGCTCCCACCCGGAGTACGCCACCCCCGAGTGCGACGACGTCGCCGAACTGGTGACGCACGACAAGGCGGGTGAGCGGATCCTGGAGGGCCTGCTCGTGGACGCCGAACGCCGGCTGCACGAGGAGGGCATCGCCGGGGACGTCTACCTGTTCAAGAACAACACCGACTCCGCCGGGAACTCCTACGGCTGCCACGAGAACTACCTGGTGGCCCGGCACGGCGAGTTCTCCCGCCTGGCGGACATACTGATCCCGTTCCTGGTGACCCGTCAGCTCATCTGCGGGGCGGGCAAGGTGCTGCAGACGCCGCGCGGCGCGGTCTACTGCGTCAGCCAGCGCGCGGAGCACATCTGGGAGGGCGTCAGCTCCGCCACCACCCGTTCGCGGCCCATCATCAACACCCGCGACGAACCGCACGCGGACGCCGAGCGGTACCGCCGGCTGCACGTCATCGTCGGCGACTCCAACATGTCGGAGACCACCACCCTGCTCAAGGTGGGGGCGACCGACCTGGTCCTGCGGATGATCGAGGCCGGCACGGTGCTGCGGGACCTCACCCTGGAGAACCCGATCCGGGCCATCCGGGAGGTCAGCCACGACCTCACCGGGCTGCGCCAGGTCCGGCTCGCCAACGGCCGCGAGGCGAGCGCGTTGGAGATCCAGGAGGAGTACTTCCAGAAGGCCTCCGACTTCGCCGACGCCCGCGGCATCCGCTCCGGCACCGTGGCGCGGGTGCTGGACCTGTGGGGCCGCACTCTCGACGCCATCCGCACCGAGGACTGGGCCAAGGTGGACCGGGAGATCGACTGGGTGATGAAGTACCAGCTGATCGAGCGGTACCGCACCAAGCACGGGATGAGCATGTCGCACCCGCGGGTCGCCCAGATCGACCTCGCGTACCACGACATCCACCGCCGCCGCGGCCTGTACTACCTGCTGCAGAACCGCGGCCAGGCCGAGCGGGTGACCGACGACCTGCGGATCTTCGAGGCCAAGTCGGTGCCGCCGCAGACCACCCGGGCACGGCTGCGCGGCGACTTCATCCGCCGGGCCCAGGAGCAGCGGCGGGACTTCACCGTCGACTGGGTCCACCTCAAGCTGAACGACCAGGCGCAGCGCACCGTGCTGTGCAAGGACCCGTTCCGCTCGGTGGACGAGCGGGTGGAGAAGCTGATCGCCGGCATGTGAGCCGTCGAGCGGCCGTGACATGTGACGCTTGGGTCACTTTGCCCCGTCAATTGGGGACACAGTGGCCCAAGCGTTACGTCCTTCGGGAGCGAATGGCCATAGAGTGGCGCGGACCGAGCCAGTTCTCCCACTCCTAAGGACCACCCGTGCGCCGACTTGCCGCCGCGCTGCTGATCGTGCCCGCGCTGCTGCTCACCAGCTGCAGCAGCGGTTCCAAGGCGAAGTCCGCCGACGCGGCCACTTCCAGCCCGTCCGCCTCGGCCGCCGCGACGGCCGTGCCGAAGTCCGTGGACTCCGCGGCCAACATGCCCGTCGTCGGCGGCACCTTCGCGAAGAGCGCGACGCTGACGGTGAAGGGCAAGCCAGGCTCCGAGTTCGTGGTCCACACCGTCACCGAGGGCACCGGCGCCACCGTCGGCGCCGACGACTACGCGGTGGCGGACGTGCTGGTGAAGGACTGGACCTCGGGCAAGACGGTCAGCGACTCCTACGCCAACAAGTCGCCGCTGGTGTCCAAGCCGTCCACCATGATCGCTTCCCTCAAGGAGGCGCTGCAGGGCCACAAGGTCGGCAGCCGCGTCGTCGTGATCGCGCCGCCCGCCACCGCCGCCGCGCAGCTCTCCTCGGGTTCCACGCTCGGCATCAAGGCCACGGACACCCTGGCCATGGTCGTCGACATCACCGCCACCGTCCCCAGCGACGGCCAGGTGACGGGCGCTCAGGCGGCGGTCCCGGCGGGCCTGCCGGCGGTGGAGTCCCCGGCCAAGCAGCCTGCCAAGATCACCATCCCCAAGGGCGCCAAGGCCCCGACGGACCTCAAGACGGTCGTCCTGGTCAAGGGCAACGGCCCGAAGGTGGAGGCCGGCCAGACCATCGTCGCCCAGTACACCGGCGTCACCTGGGCCGACGGCAAGACCTTCGACTCGTCCTGGAAGCACTCCGGCGCGTTCAGCACGCCGATCGGGACCGGCCAGGTCATCTCCGGCTGGGACAAGGGCCTGGTCGGCCAGACCGTCGGCTCCCGCGTCGAGCTGGTGATCCCGCCGTCCCTGGGCTACAAGGACCAGGCGCAGCAGGGGATTCCGGCCAACTCCACGCTGGTGTTCGTCATCGACATCCTGGCCGCCGCGTAACGTAGGGGCTGACGGCCCCGCCGCAGGGCGCGGCCGCACCGACTGAGGAGAGCACAACCTTGAGCATCGAGAAGCCGGAGATCGACTTCCCGGGTGGCGAGGCCCCGACCGAGCTCGTCGTCCGCGACATCTGGGAGGGCGACGGCGCCGAGGCGAAGGCCGGCGACAACGTGAGCGTCCACTACGTCGGCGTCGCCTTCAGCACCGGCGAGGAGTTCGACGCGAGCTGGAACCGCGGTGCGCCGCTGCGCTTCAAGCTGGGCGTCGGCCAGGTCATCGCCGGCTGGGACCAGGGCGTCCAGGGCATGAAGGTCGGCGGCCGCCGTGAGCTGGTCATCCCGGCCCACCTGGCCTACGGCAACCGCGGCGCGGGCAACGTGATCAAGCCCGGCGAGACCCTCATCTTCGTCGTGGACCTGCTCGGCGTCTGACCGAGGGCCCCGCCAGGGGCGCGAAGAACTGCGCGAGCAACCGACCACCCGGGGAGGTGGGCCGCCCAATGCAGCGGCCGGACCTCCCCGGGTGGTGTGTTTTCGCGGTGGGGGTACCTCCCACCCTTCGGGTGGGGGACCCTCGCGCCCCTGACGGGGCTGGTACGGTCGGATGCGCAGCTGAAGAGCGTGGGGAGAGTGGGGCTGATGGCCATCGCCAAATCGGAGCGGTTGATGAACCTCGCCCTCTGCCTGATGAACACCAAGCGCCCCCTCAGCAAGCGTGAACTCCGGGACACCATCGAGGCGTACCGCGAGGGCGGGGACAGCATCTCCGACGACTCCTTCAACCGCATGTTCGAGCGGGACAAGGACGATCTGCGTGAACTCGGCCTGGTCATCGACGTCGTGGAGAATCCGCTCGACGGCGAGCTCGGCTACCTCGCCCGCCGTGACCGCAACCGGCTCCCCGAGATCCACCTCGACGCCGAGGAGGCCGCCGCGCTGAGCCTCGCCGCAGGCGTCTGGCAGCAGGCCCGGCTCGCCGGCGCCGCGAGCGGCGCCCTGCAGAAGCTGCGCGCCGCGGGTGTCCTCGAGGACGACAACCCCGCCTCCGCGCTGACCGCGCTGGAGCCGCGGATCCCCGCTCGGGAAGCCGCGTTCGAGCCGCTGCTCGCCGCCGCCCGGGAGCGACGGCCCGTCAGTTTCGACTACCGCAAGTCCGGCGCCGCCCAGTCCGAGCCGCGTACGGTCGAGCCCTGGGCGCTGGAGTTCTGGCACGGCCACTGGTACCTCGCCGCGTGGGACCGCGACCGCAGCGCGCCGCGCGTGTTCCGGCTCAGCCGGATCACCGGCAAGGTCCGCACCCGCCCCGGCGGCTTCACCGCCGAGGTGCCCGACCACGTCGACGTCCGCCAGAACGTCGCCCGCTTCGCGGGGGAGGGGGCCACCAGCACCGCCGTGATCCGGCTGCGTCGCGGCGCGGCCTTCCCGCTGCGCAACCGGGCGCTGCGCGCCGAGCCGGTGGACGCCGAGTGGGACGAGCTGGAGATCCCCTACGGTCACGGACTCGCCGCCGACCTGCTGGAGTTCGGCCCCGCCGTGGTCGTGCTCGCCCCCGCCGACCTGCGCGCCGACGTCATCGCCCGGCTCCGGGCCGTGGCGGGGGTCGGCGCCGAACCGCTCGTGGAGTCCTGATGAGCACCGCCATCGACCAGACCCGCCGCATGCTCTCCCTGGTCACCTACCTGCGCGAGCGCCCGGGCGCCCGGGTCAGCGAGGTCGCCCGCGCCTTCGGGGTGAGTGAGCGTCAACTCCGCGGCGACCTCAGCGTGCTGCCCATGTGCGGCACCAGCTTCCGCGGCGGCGACCTGCTGGACATCGAGTCCGACGGCGAGCGGATCTGGTGGCACAACCCGGACGACGTCGCCCAGCCGCTGCGCTTGGCCGCCGACGAGGCCACCTCGCTGCTCGTCGCGGCCCGCGCCGTCGCCAAGCTCCCGGGTCTGCGCGACCGCGACCGCGAGGCGCTCACCCGGGCCGTCGCCAAGCTGGAGGCCGCCGCCGTGGACGCCGCCGACGGCAGCGCCCGGGTCGGCGTCACCTTCGAGGCCGAGGGCGACGTCTTCGCCGAGGCCGACCGCGCGCTGACCGAGCGGCGGCGGCTGTGGATCCAGTACTACGTGCCGGGCCGCGGCGAGTTGACGGAGCGTGAGGTCGACCCGATCCGCCTGGTCACCGAGGGGCACACCTACCTCGAGGCCTGGTGCCGGCTGTCCGAGGACCGCCGGATCTTCCGGCTGGACCGGATCGCCGAGATCAAGGTGCTCGACACGCCCGCCGACCCGCCGCCCCTCGAACTGCGGGACCTGTCCGAGGGCCTGGTCCGGCCCGCCGCCGACGACCCGCTGGTCGTCGTCGAGGTCGGCCCCGCGGGGCGCTGGGTGAGCGAGTACTACCCGCACGAGAGCGCCGAGGAGCTGCCCGACGGCGGCCTGCGGATCGGCCTGCGCAGCCCCGACCCGGCCGGGCTGCTGCGCCTCGCGCTGCGCCTCGGAGCGGACGGCCGGATCACCGAGCCCGCCGAACTCGCCGAGCAGGCCCGCCGCACCGCAGCCGAGGCGCTCGCGGGATACGCCGAGTGAGCACCGCGCCCGGCACCCGCTTCCGGGCCTCCTGCACCTCCTGCCGCACGGTCGCCGAACTGGGGGCGGAGGCCTTCCGGCTGGCCTTGGGCCGCACCCGGGAGCGCACCTTCTACTCCTTCACCTGCCCGAGCTGCGGCACCGCCGTCCGCAAGCCGGCGGGGGAGCGGATCGTGGCGGCGCTCACCGGCGCGGGCGTGCGCACCATGCAGCTGCACCTCGGCCAGTAGGGGCCACGGCGCCGCGCCTTGGCCAGGAGCGGCCACGGGTGGTCAGTAGGATCGCGGCATGCCGTGGAACATCCTCGCCGCCGTGACCCTGGCCACCGCCGGACTCCTCGTCCTCGGGGTGCTCGGGCTGCGCGCCTGGGCGGAGGCGCAGCGCCTGTCCCGCACGCTGGACGCCTGTGCCCGCAGGCTGGCCGGGTCCGGGCGGGACGTCGAGCGCTCGGCGGAGCAGCTCGCGCGACAGGCGGCGTTCACCGGGGCGCAAGTAAGGCGACCCTAATCTGCACGTACCATCGAGTGGGGCCGGGCGACGCCACATTGTCGAATCGCCGTCGAAGTGGCAACAGCCGGCTCCGCACTATGGAGCCGCCGTGATCCGGATGCGTATCATCGGCGCAGAGAACCCGACGAAGAGGAATCACCATGCTCGAGAACCGCGCGCTGGAAATCATCATTATTGCGGTCATCGTGCTGCTGCTGTTCGGCGCGAAGCGACTGCCCGACTCGGCGCGCGCCCTCGGCAAGTCGCTGCGCATCCTCAAGTCGGAGGTCGGCGCGATGAAGGACGACAAGAAGGACGCCGCCGCCCCGACCACCGTCCCCTCCACCGCCGAGGAGACGGCCCCGCCGAAGACCATCTCCGCCGCCCCCGGTGAGACCGCCGCAGCGCGTCCGGTCGAGGACAAGCAGCCCACCGCCAACTGAGGCGTCAAGGGCATTCCAGGAGGCGGGCCCTGACAGCCCGTCACCTCCGCACGCACGGGCCGACCACAGAACTCGCAGGGACAGAAGCCGCACGGTGAGCGACACCCAGAAACGGCGCAAGCCGCCGAAGAACGACGACGGCCGGATGCCGCTCGCCGACCATCTCCGCGAACTGCGGTACCGGCTGCTCGTCTCCGTCGCCGCGCTGCTGGTGACCACGGTCGTGGGCTGGCTGATCCACGACTGGCTGATCCACCAGCTGACCGGCCCGCTGTGCAACCTCAAGGGCGTCCACGGCATCGGTCAGCCCACGGCCGAGTGCCGCAACGGCGTGCTCTACAACGACGGCCCGCTGGCCGGCCTGTCGCTCAGCTTCAAGATCTCGATGATGGCCGGCTTCGTGCTGGCCGCCCCGGTCTGGAGCTACCAGCTGTGGGCCTTCGTCGCGCCCGGCCTGTACAAGAAGGAGAAGAAGTACGGCCTGGGGTTCGTCCTCGCCGCCGTGCCGCTCTTCGCGGGCGGCGCCTTCCTGGCGTACGCGATCTTCCCCAAGGCGATGCAGATCCTGCTGAGCTTCAACCCGGGCAACTTCGCCACCGCCATGCAGGGCTCGGCCTTCCTCGACTTCTTCCTGCGCATGGTGCTGGTCTTCGGGCTCTCCTTCGAGATCCCGCTGCTGCTGGTGCTGCTCAACTTCCTCGGCGTCGTCAGCTCCCAGCGGCTGCGCGGCTGGTGGCGCATCGCGATCTTCGCGATCTTCGTCTTCTCGGCGATCGCCACGCCGACCGGCGACCCGCTGACGATGACCGTGCTGGCCGTCCCGATCTGCGTGCTGTACCTGCTGGCGGTCCTGGTCGCCACCGTCCACGACAAGGCCCGGGAGCGCCGCCGCCAGGTCGAGGACCCGGACCACTACCTCGACGACGACCAGGCCTCCACGCTCGACACCACGCCGTCGGACCTGTCCGCCGAGGGCATCGGCATCCCGGAGCCCGTCAACGCCTCCGAGCTGGCCGCCGCCGAGCCGATGGTCTACCACCCCGACGACGTCACCTGACGCCCCGACAGGTTCCACCGCCGATTCCGCTGGTCGCCGGTTCTCGCCGGTTCCCCGGACCGCCGATTTCCCGGTCGGGCAAATCCTGAGGTCGACTGTCAGCCCCGACGGGTACGCTCTGAGCTGAGATGACGAACCCGACTGCTCCCGACTTCGAAGAGCTGAGTCCCGCCGAGCGCTACGCCGCCTCCCGGCGGCGGGCGCAGGAGGAAGCGACCGCTCTGCACGCCTTCCGGCAGCTGTACGACTTCCCCTTGGACCCCTTCCAGGTCGAGGCCTGCCAGGCCCTGGAGGCCGGGGAGGGCGTGCTGGTCGCCGCCCCCACCGGCTCCGGCAAGACCATCGTCGGCGAGTTCGCGGTGCACCTGGCGCTGGCCCAGGGCCGCAAGTGCTTCTACACCACGCCGATCAAGGCCCTGTCCAACCAGAAGTTCCAGGACCTGGTGAAGCGCTACGGCGCCGACAAGGTCGGCCTGCTGACCGGCGACAACACCATCAACAGCGAGGCGCCGGTGGTCGTGATGACCACGGAGGTGCTGCGGAACATGCTCTACGCGAGCTCGCAGACCCTCTCCGGCCTCGCCTACGTGGTCATGGACGAGGTGCACTACCTCGCCGACCGCTTCCGCGGCGCCGTCTGGGAGGAGGTCATCATCCACCTCCCCGAGTCGGTCACCCTGGTCTCCCTCTCCGCGACGGTCTCCAACGCCGAGGAGTTCGGCGACTGGCTGGACACCGTCCGCGGCAACACCAAGGTCATCGTCTCGGAGCACCGGCCGGTGCCGCTGTGGCAGCACGTGCTCGCCGGGCACCGGATGTACGACCTGTTCACCACCCGCGTGGCCGAGGAGCGGGCCTCCGGGCGCAAGCGCGAGGGCGGCCGCGGCGGCGAGGCCGACGTCAACCCGGAGCTGGTCCGGCTGGCCCGGGCCGAGGCGGACCGGCGCAGCTACGGCCGGGGCGGCGGCTTCGAGCGCCGTGGCCGCGGCCGTAAGCAGTTCGCCAACGGCCGCCCCGGGCGGGCCTGGACGCCCAGCCGCGTCGAGGTCATCGACCGGCTCGACGCCGAGGGGCTGCTGCCCGCGATCACCTTCATCTTCAGCCGCTCCGGCTGCGAGGCCGCCGTCCAGCAGTGCCTCTACGCCGGGCTGCGGCTCAACTCCGACGCCGAACGCGCCGAGGTCCGCGAGATCGTCGAGGCGCGCACCGCCGCGATCCCCGCCGAGGACCTGCACGTGCTCGGCTACTTCGAGTGGCTCGACGGGCTGGAGCGCGGCATCGCCGCCCACCACGCCGGAATGCTCCCCACCTTCAAGGAGGTTGTCGAGGAGCTGTTCCAACGCGGCCTGGTGAAGGCGGTGTTCGCGACCGAGACGTTGGCACTCGGCATCAACATGCCGGCCCGCTCCGTCGTCATGGAGAAGCTGGTCAAGTGGAACGGCGAGACCCACGCCGACGTCACCCCCGGCGAGTACACCCAGCTGACCGGCCGCGCCGGGCGGCGCGGCATCGACGTCGAGGGCCACGCCGTGGTGCTGTGGCAGCCGGGGCTCGACCCGGCCGCCCTGGCCGGACTGGCCGGCACCCGCACCTATCCGCTGCGGTCGTCGTTCAAGCCGTCCTACAACATGGCGGTCAACCTGGTCGGCCAGTTCGGCCGGCACACCGCCCGCGAGCTGCTGGAGACCTCCTTCGCGCAGTTCCAGGCCGACCGCTCCGTCGTCGGCATCGCCCGGCAGGTGCAGCGGAACGAGGAGGGCCTCGCCGGTTACCGCGAAGCGGTCGAGTGCCATCTCGGCGACTTCCAGGAGTACATGGGCCTGCGGCGGCAGCTGAAGGAGCGGGAGAACCTCCTCGCCCGCGAGGGCGCCGCGCAGCGCCGGGCCTCCGCCGCGGACTCGCTCGAGAAGCTGCGCCCCGGTGACATCATCCACGTGCCGACCGGCCGATTCGCCGGTCTGGCCCTGGTCCTGGACCCTGGCCTGCCCCCGGTCAGCCGGCACGGCACCCGCCACGGCGGGGCGGACTGGGACGGGCCGCGGCCTGTGGTGCTGACGGCAGAACGGCAGGTCAAGCGCCTGCAGATGATGGACTTCCCGGTCCCGGTCAGCCCGATCGACCGGATGCGGATCCCCAAGTCCTTCAACCCGCGCAGTCCGCAGTCCCGCCGGGACCTCGCCTCGGCGCTGCGCAGCAAGGCCGGGCACGTCGAGCCCGGCCGGGTCCGCAAGGGCCGCTCCGCCGCCGCGGACGATCCCGAACTCGCCCGGCTGCGGCAGGAGTTGCGGGCCCACCCGTGCCACGGCTGCGACGAGCGCGAGGACCACGCCCGCTGGGCCGAGCGCTACGAGCGGCTCAAGCGCGACACCGAGCAGCTGGAGCGCCGGATGCGCTCGCGCACCCACACCATCGCCCGCACCTTCGACCGGGTCTGCGCGCTGCTCGCCGAGCTCGACTACCTGGAGGGCGACACCGTCACCGACCACGGCCGCCGTCTCGGCCGCCTCTACGGCGACCTGGACCTGCTCGCCTCCGAGTGCCTGCGCGCGGGCGTCTGGGAGGAGCTGAGCCCGGCCGAGCTCGCCGCCTGCGCCTCGGCGCTGGTCTACGAGTCGCGGCGCGGCGACGACGAGGGCGGCGCGCCGAAGGTGCCCGCGGGCCGCGCGCAGGAGGCGCTCGGCGAGATGGTCCGCATCTGGGGCGTCATCGACGACCTGGAGGACCAGCACAAGCTCTCCAGCATGGACAACTGGGGCAAGCGGGACCCCGATCTGGGCTTCGCCTGGACCGCCTTCGAGTGGGCGAGCGGCAAGTCCCTGGACGCGGTGCTGCGCGAGGCCGACATGCCGGCCGGCGACTTCGTCCGCTGGACCCGCCAGCTCATCGACGTCCTCGGCCAGATCACGGACGCCGCCCCGGCGGAGGGCACGGTGCGGCAGAACGCCCGCAAGGCCGTCGACGCGATCAGGCGGGGCATCATCGCCTACTCCTCGGTGGGCTGACGGTGCGTCGGGTCGGGCTGTGGGTGGCGGCCGCGGCCGCCGTGCTGCTGGCGTCCTGCTCGCTGTCCGGCAAGTCCGGCTCGGACGCTGGGGCTTCGGCCTCCGCGTCGCCGTCCGCGTCGCACGGGGCAGGGACGCCGTCGCCCTCCGCCTCGGCGTCCCCGGGCGGCTGGTACACCGGCAGCTACACCCCGGCCCAGTTCGCCGCCCAGGTCAAGGCCCGGGCCAAGGAGGCCGGGGTGGACGCGCAGCTGGTGATGGCGGTCCTCTACAACGAGGACTACAAGCCGCACGACCCCGCCTTCGAGCGGCAGTGGCAGAAGATCAAGCCGGACGCCGCCTTCGGCATCGCCAACATGCACCGGGCCACCTTCGACGGGGTGAAGGCGGGCCGCCCGTTCGCCCAGCGCCGCTGGGAGGAGCTGCCCGACGACCCGGACCTGGCGATCCGGGCCGAGGCCTGGTACCTGCACGACCTCGCCCGGCAACTGCCCGCCCAGCACGTCGCCTCGCTGACCCGCGACGAGCTGCTGGCCCTCGGCTACAACACCGGCCCGGGCAATATGCGCGCCTTCGCGCGCGGCGTGAAGCCCGGCCCGCAGGCACAGGACTACCTGGACCGGCTGCGCTCGAACTGGAAGAAGGCCGGCCAGGACGTGGCCTGAGCCCGAATCCGGCTGGCCAGAACGTGGCCTGAGCCCGAACCCGGCCGGGCGCGATGTCGCCCGAGCCCGAACCCGGCCGGCCAGGACGTGGCCTGAGCCCGAACCCGGCCGCGAGACCTGGCAGACGGGCTCCGTTCGGCGTCCCGTCCCGGTGCCGGACCTCTCCCCACCGCCCGCTGCAGGCGCTAGGCTGCCGCATGACGCGATATAGCGTATTGACACGCGTCATAGCCGTGGATATATACTCGTCACCGAGTAAGCGGGCAGCGAGGAGGCGATCATCGTGGCGACGACCCCCGCGCCGTCCGGCAGGCCGCGTCGCCGCGTGCTGAGCAACCCCCTCGCGCTCGCCGTGCTCACCCTGCTCGCCGAACAGCCCCGGCACCCCTACGACATGGCGCAGACCCTGCGGTCCCGCCGCAAGGAGGGGAGCATCCGGATCAACTTCGGCTCGCTCTACACCGTCGTCCAGAACCTGGAGAAGCACGGCTTCATCGAGGCCTCCGGGACGGAGCGCGCCGGCCGCAGGCCGGAGCGGACGGTGTACGCGATCACGGAGTCCGGGCGCGCGGAGATGCACGACTGGCTGTCGGAGCTTCTGCGCACGCCCGCCAAGGAGTATCCGCAGTTCGAGGCGGGGCTCTCGCTGATGGGAGTGCTGCCGCCGGACGAGGTGATCGCCCTGCTGGCCGAGCGCCAGCAAGCGCTCGACGCACAACTGGCTTCCGAGGAGGCCTCGTTGGGGGAGATCGGCGGCGTCCTGCCGCGGATCTTCCTGATCGAGGGGGAGTACCAGCTGGCCCTGCTCCGGGCCGAGGCGGAGTGGCTCCGCCAGGTCCGGGCCGAGCTGGAGGCGGGCACCTTCGACGGGCTGGCCGGCTGGCGGCAGTACCACGAGACCGGCGAAGTCCCGGCGGAGTTCGCCGAGTTCGACCGACAGGCGAAGCAGGCCGAGCGGGGCGAGCAGTCGACGCAGGGAGCCGCACGACACACGCACGAGTAGGCAGAACAGAACCACCAGCACCAGCAGAGAAAAGCCCCCGCCGGGTGCGGCAACACCTGGCGGGGGCCGGGAACCTCGGATCCGGCCTGCGGCAACAGGATGCGGACGCTGCGAGGTACACGCACCTCCATCGTAGCCCGCGTCCCCCGACGTAGATCGGCTCCGGCAGTCCTGCCCAGCCGTCACGACCGGAGGGAACACCCCGTCATGTCCACCAGCACACGCACCCGCGTGCCCGCACCGCCCCACCGGGGGCCCGAGCTCGCGGTCGCGGCCACCGATCTCGTCAAGACCTACCAGCCGCAGGGGCCGGCCGGCCGCGGCAAGGCCCCGAAGCCCGCCGTCCGCGCCCTCGACGGCCTCAGCATCAGTGTCGAGCGCGGCAGCGTCTTCGGGCTGCTCGGGCCGAACGGCGCCGGCAAGTCCACCACCGTCAAGATCCTCACCACTCTCGCCGCGGCCGACTCCGGACAGGCCGTCGTCGCCGGGCACGACGTGGCCGCCGACCCCGCCGCCGTCCGGCGGGCCATCGGCGTGGTGGCCCAACGGTCCGGTGCGGACCCGGTGATGACGGGCCGTGAGAACCTCGTCCTGCAGGGCCGCCTGTACGGCATGCGGGGCCAGGAGCCGGCCCGCCGCGCCGACGAGCTGCTGGACCGCTTCGACCTGACCGACGCCGGGCGCCGCCCGGTGCGCACCTACTCCGGCGGCATGCAGCGGCGCCTCGACGTCGCGCTCGGCCTGGTGCACCGGCCCGAGGTGCTGTTCCTCGACGAGCCGACCACCGGTCTCGACCCCGAGGCCCGGCAGGCCATGTGGGACGAGATCGGCCGGCTCTCCGGGGACGAGGGGCTGACCATCGTGCTCACCACCCACTACCTGGAGGAGGCCGACCGCCTCGCCTCCCGGCTCGCCGTCGTCGACCACGGCCGCGTCGTGGTCGAGGGCACGCCGGACGGGCTCAAGGGCGAACTGCGCGGCGACGCCGTGCATGTGGAGCTGGCGGCAGCCCCCGCCGACCACCTGCCCGTCATCGCGGCCCTGGGCCGGGTGCCCGGCGTGCGCGATACCACCGTCGACGGACGCCGGGTCAGCGCCCGCGCCGACGACGGGGCCGCCGCGGTGCCCGCCGTGCTGGCGGCGCTGGCCGCCGAGGGGCTGGCCGTCGCCGCGGTGACCGTGGCCCGGCCGTCCCTGGACGACGTGTACCTCCGCTACGCCGGACGCAGCTACCAGGCCGGCGGCGAAACCCTGCAGACCACGGGAGCGCACCAGTGAGCACCGCAGACCTCACCGCCGCCGTCCGCGAGACGGGCTGGATGACGCAGCGTCAGTTCCTGGCCGTGGCCAAGCAGCCGGCCTACGTCGTGATCACGCTGGTCCAGCCGGTCATCTGGCTGTTCCTGTTCGGCGGGCTGTTCCGCCGTGTGGTGGAGCTGCCCGGCTTCGGCTCCGCCTCCTACCTCGACTACCTCGTCCCCGGCGTCATCGTGATGAGCGCGGTCTCGGCCAACATGTGGGCGGGCATGGGGACGCTGGAGGAGATCGAGCGCGGGACGCTGAACCGCTTCCTGATCACGCCGGTGCACCGCAGCGCCCTGCTCAACGCCAACGTGCTGATGCAGGCGCTGACCACGGCGTTCCAGTCCGTCGTCATCATCCTGCTGGGCTGGGCCGGCGGGGCCGCCTACCCCGGCGGGGCGCTCGGGCTGCTGGTCCTGGTCGTGGCCGCCTCGGTGCTCGGCACGGTCTTCGGCGCCTTCTCGAACGCGCTGGGCATGCTGGTGCGCCAGCGGGAGTCGATCATCGGGATCAACACCTTCCTGCTGCTCCCGCTGACCTTCCTCTCCTCCGCCTTCATGGCCTCGACCCTGATGCCGCACTGGATGCAGGTCGTGGCCCGGTTCAACCCGGTCAACTGGGCGCTGGAGGCCTGCCGTTCGGCCATGCGGGCGCAGCCCGACTGGTGGTCGGTGCTGAGCCACGGCGGCTGGCTGCTGCTGCTCGCGGCCGCGGCCGTCGGGCTGTCGCTGCGGACCTTCCGCTCCTACCAGCGGTCCGTCTGAGGGGACGTCAGGACGGGTGCTCGGCGAGCCAGGCCGCGGCCAGGCGGCGCGGGGCGCGGTCCAGCCAGGCCTCGGTGACCAGCTCCTCCAGGTCGCCGAGGCCGATCCGTTCCAGTAGCACCAGCACCGCCGGGTAGCCGTCGAAGTGCGGGATGGTGAACAGCGCCCCGCCCGCGTCCACGTCCGACTCGGCGAGCAGCGCGGCCTTCACGCCCTCGTCGGCCACCCGGACCCCGGCGATCGGGCCCTGCGGGGCGGTGCGGCCGAGGGCGTCCAGGGCCTCGTGGTCGGAGCGGCGCAGCGGGCGCTCCCACACGAACATGCGGCCCCCGGTCCACCAGCCGAGATGGCCGCGTGACTCGCGATCCTCCGTGCCGGGCAGGGCAAGCGCGATCCGGCGGACGTCCGCCCAGTCAGCGGGCATGCGCGAGCGCCTCCAGCAGCCGCTGCAGCGAGCCGCCCAGGCCCCAGCGGGCGGCCAGCTCCTCCAGGGCCATCGGGTCCAGCGGTTCCTTGGGCAGCGCGGGATCGAACGCCGGCAGCGGCACGTCCTTGGCCACCTCCACCACCTTGGGGGCGACAGCCAGGTAGTCCGCCGCGTCCAGGATCCGGGCGCGCTGCGTGGGCGTCAGCTTCACCGCCGGATCGGCGGCCGCCGCCTGAATGCCCGTCAGGCTGCCGAACTGGGCCAGGAGTTTGGCCGCGGTCTTCTCGCCGATGCCGGGGACGCCGGGCAGCCCGTCGCTCGGATCGCCCCGGAGCACCGCGAGATCCGCGTACCGCGCGCCGGCCACGCCGTACTTCTCGACCAGCAGCGCGTCGTCCGTGGACTGCAGGGTGCCGACGCCCTTGACGGGGTAGAGCACGCGCACGCCCCGGGTGTCGTCGACCAGTTGGAACAGGTCCCGGTCGCCGGTGACCACGTCGACCGGGCCGGGCGCGGACGCGGCCAGGGTGCCGATCACGTCGTCCGCCTCGTAGCCGGGGACGCCGACGCGGGCGATGCCGACGGCGTCGAGGACCGCCATGATGACCGGGACCTGGGGGGAGAGGGTGTCGGGCACCTCCTCCTCGGCCCCGGCGTCGGTCTCGGCCGCGACGCGGTGGGTCTTGTAGCTGGGAATCAGGTCCACCCGCCACTGCGGCCGCCAGTCGGCGTCCGTGCAGGCCACCAGCTGGTCGGGCTGATGGTCCGTCACCAGCCGGGCGATGAAGTCCAGCAGGCCGCGCACCGCGTTGACGGGCTGCCCGTCGGGCGAGCGCACGGACTCCGGGACGCCGAAGAACGCGCGGAAGTACAGGCTGGCGGAGTCCAGCAGCATCAGCCGGGGTGCGGACACGGAGGCGCTCATGCCCGCATCATGCCGCACCCCGCCGACAATTCAGCGTCCCACCGGGCGCGGGCGCGGCGATCGGCGGGCGGCCGCTTCCCGGCGGGAGCTAAAGGCACTAACATTGTGAATGCCACTAACTTCGCCACCGGCCTCGCTGCCCTGGAGAGTCCCATGCCCACGACCCCCTGGAACACCACCGACGTGCCCGACCAGAGCGGCCGCATCGCCGTCGTCACGGGGGCCAACAGCGGGCTCGGTCTGGAGACCGCGCGGGTCCTCGCCGCGCGCGGGGCCACCGTGGTGCTGGCCTGCCGCAGCGAGGACAAGGCCCGCCGGGCGGCCGCCGAGATCGGCGGCGCCACCGAGATCCTCCGGCTCGACCTCGGCTCGCTGGGCGCCGTGCGCGCCGCCGCCGCGGAGGCGCACGAGCGCTGGGACCGGATCGACCTGCTGGTCAACAACGCGGGCGTGATGATCCCGCCGCTGCAGCGCACCGCCGACGGCTTCGAGCTGCAGTTCGGCACCAACCACCTCGGCCACTTCGCCTTCACCGCCCAGATCGCGGACCTGCTGCTGCCCGTCCCGGGCTCGCGCGTCGTCGTCCTCGCCAGCGCGGCGCACAAACTCGCCCGCCGCGGCCTGGACTTCGACGACCCCAACTGGCTGCGCCACCGCTACCGCCGCGGGGCTGCCTACGCCCGGTCGAAGCTGGCGAACCTGCTGTTCACCTACGAGCTGGACCGCCGGCTGCGCGCGGCCGACGCCCGCACCATCGCGCTCGCGGCCCACCCGGGCTACTCCGCAACCGAGTTGACGCGTTACCTGCCCGCGCCCGTGGCCCGCCTGAACACCGTGCTGTCCGCGCCGATCATGCAGGCGGCCGACCGGGGCGCGCTGCCCACGCTGCGCGCGGCCACCGACCCGGAGGCGCGCGGCGGCCAGTACTACGGCCCGAACGGCTGGCAGGAGTGGAGGGGCGACCCCGAGCTCACCGACTCCACCCCCGCCTCCCACGACCGGGCCGCGCAGCAGCGGCTGTGGACCCTGTCCGAGGAGCTGACCGGGGTCCGGTTCGACATCCCCACCGATGTCCCCGTCTACGCTGGCGGTCATGGGCGTTCCGGCGAAGAGGCGTAGCTATCACCACGGCGAACTGCGTGCGGCGCTCGTCGACACGGCGGTGGAGCTGATCGCGGAGCGCGGCGTGCACGCCTTCTCGCTCGCGGAGGCGGCGCGCCGGCTCGGCGTGACCGTCGCGGCGCCCTACCGCCACTTCGCGGACCGCGGGGACCTCCTCGCCGCCGTCGCGGTACGCGCCACCGAGGCGCTGGCGGCCCGGCTGCGCACGCTTCCGGACCGGCTCCCGCCGGAGGAGCGGCTGGTGGACGCCGCCGAGGCGTACGTGCGCTTCGCCGCCGAGGAACGGGCCCTGTTCGACGCGCTGTTCGCGGCGGGCGTGGACAAGGCCCGGCACCCGGAACTGGCCGCCGCCACCGACGGGGTGCTCGCCGTGCTGGCCGAGCCCGCGCTGGCGTTGAGCGACGGCGACCGGGAGCGCGCCGAGACGCTCGTGCTGTCGCTGGCGGGCGCCGCCCACGGCAGCGCGGCGCTGCTCCTGGACGGCGGCCTGTGCCAGGACCCGGAGGCCGTGGACCACGCGGTGCGCAAGGCCCGGGCGCTGGCCCGGGCCCTGATCCACGGCCGCCGCCACCTGGTCTGCTGACGGGCCGTCAGAGCAGCTCGGGGCGGACCCACTCCGCGCCGAGCACGTGGTGGTCGAGGAAGTTGAGCACCGTGGTGTACCAGAGCTTGGCGTTGTTGGGCTTGAGGATCCAGTGGCCCTCGTCCGGGTAGTAGAGGAACTTGGCCGGGACGCCGTGCCGGGTCAGGTCGGTCCACAGGGCCAGCGCCTCGCCGATCGGGACCCGGTAGTCCTTGTCGCCGTGGACCACCAGCATCGGCGTCCGGATGTCCGCCGCGCGCAGGTGCGGCGAGTCGGCGTCGAGCCGCTGCGTGGTCTTCAGCGGGTCGCCGAAGTGGCGCCGCCAGTACATGGTGGCGTCCGTGGTGCCCGAGAAGGAGTGCAGGTTCCACAGGCTGGCGTGGGTGACGATCGCCTTGAACCGGTCGGTCTGGGTGGCGATCCAGTTGGCCATGTAGCCGCCGAAGGAGCCGCCCATCATCGCGGTGCGGGAGGCGTCCAGGTCCACTCGCTGCAGCGCGGCGTCGGTCAGCGCCAGCACGTCGGTGTAGGGCTTGTCGCCCCAACGGCCCCAGCCGCGCTCGTGCATCCGCTGGCCGTAGCCGGTGGACAGGGCCGGGTCCGGCAGCAGCACGGCGTAGCCGCGGGCGGCGGCGACCCACGGGTTCCACCGCCAGGTCCAGGCGTTCCAGCTCATCTGCGGGCCGCCGTGGACCCACAGCAGCAGCGGGGCGGGGGCGGTGGCCGACGCGCCGTCAGGGAGCACCAGCCAGGCGCGCAGCGGCGTCCCGTCCTGGGCGGTGGTGTGCACCTCGGCGAGGCTGCCGGGGAGTTCGCCGACGCCGCCCGGGGCCGGCAGCACCGCCGGCTCCTGGTCCGCGGCCGCCGCGTCGAGGCGGACCGGGGTCGGCGGGGCGTCGACGGTGGCCCGGAGCGCGAACAGCGTGGACCCGTCCGGGGAGACCGTCAGGTCCGTGTACGCGCCCGTGGCCGTGAGCCGGGTCAGCGAGCCGTCGGCGGTGTCCAGCCGGAAGACCGGGGAGCGGCCGTCCTGGTCGGCGGCGAAGAACACGACCGGGGCGCCGGGGGCCGGCGAGACGACGTGCGGGCCGGGCCAGGCGTCGAAGCCGGGCAGCAGGTCGCGCCCGGCGTCCTGCTCGTCGGTGGCGGAGACCAGCCAGAGCGTGAAGTCGTGCGAGGCGTCCCAGGTGCTCTCGGCGCCCCGGTTCAGTACCAGCGAGCGGCTGTCGGCGGTGAACACCGGGTGGGTGAACTCGTAGCGGGGGGCCTCGATCTGACGGATCGTCTTGCCGGTGGCGGCGTCCGCGACGACGACGGTGGACCGCAGCTCGTCCGGCAGATCGCCGGTGTCAAGGGTGTAGGCGACCAGGGAGCCGTCCGGGGAGAGGGTGAACTCCGGCTCGAAGCCGTTGAGTTCGGCGGCGTCCACGGCGGCGGCGTCCGCGTCGGACGCGGTGAACAGGTGCGGGACGTCCGGGCCGAGGTCGTGGTCCCAGAAGCGGACCAGCGGGCCCTCGTGCAGGATCGCGCCGACCTTGGCCTTCTCGCGTGCCTTGCGCTTGGCGGCGTCGGCCTCGTCGTCGGCGGCGCCGACGTGCCGCCCGGCGGTCCAGGCCAGGCGGCTGCCCTCGCGCGGGACGGCGTAGCCGCCGACACCGCCGGGCACGGCCAGCAGCTTCTCGGCCTCACCGCCCTCGGCGGGCAGCGCCCACAGCGAGGCGCCCTCGCCCTTGTCGTCCTCCCCGGCGTGCTCCGGGTCGTCGCGGCCGGAGAGGAAGAGCAGGGCGCCGTCGGCGCGGAAGGCGGGCGCGGACTCGCCCTTGTCCGAGCGGGTGAGCCGCCGGGCCGGGCGCTCGCCCGCCGGGTCGAGCTCCCACAGCGAGGAGCGGAACCGGGTTCCGTCCGCGGCCAGTCGGGAGACGACGGCGACGAGTCGGCTGCCGTCGGGCGACAGGGTCAGCGAGGAGACCCGGGGGACGGCGAGGAAGGCATCGAGGTCGTGGAAGGGGCTCGGCGGGGTCGGCTGCTGCTCAACTTTCGCGTCGGTCATGGAGGTCATCCTTGCCCGAACCGGCCGCCTGGACCAGAGCTTTCGTCAGCCGGAGGTCGCTGCCCTGCTCGGGATGCCACTGCACGCCGAGCAGGAAGGGGCCGTCCTCGGCCTCGACGGCCTCCACCGTGCCGTCGAAGGCGTGGGCACTCGCCCGCAGCCCGGGGGCGATCCGGTCGACGGCCTGGTGGTGGTAGGTCGGGACGTCGACCTTGTCCTCGCCCAGCACGGCCGCCAACGCGGTCCCCGGCACCGGTACGACGGGGTGGTGGCTGTAGCGGCCGGGCTCGGGGGAGTGGTCCTCGTGCCCGACCCGGTCGGGCAGGTGCTGCACCAGGTCGCCGCCGAGGACGACGTTGAGCAGCTGCATCCCCCGGCAGATGCCGAGCAGCGGCAGTCCGGTCGCGCGGGCGGCCCGGACCAGCGCGCTCTCCCAGGCGTCCCGCTCGACGGCCGGGGACTGGGTGTGCGGGCCGTGGGCCTGCCCGTAGCGGGCCGGGTCGACGTCCGGGCCGCCGGAGACGACCAGGCCGTCGATCCGGGCCACGGTCTCCGCGGCGGCCGACGGGGCGTCATCCGGCGGCAGCAGCACGGCCGTCGCCCCGGAGCGCTGCACCAGCTCGACGTAGCGCAGCGGCAGCAGCGCCGCGGGCTGGTCCCGCCAGACGCCCCAGCTGGCGGGGGCGAGGTAGGTGGTGATGCCGATCAGCGGGCGGGACATGGGACCTCCGGGGGCGGGGGAGCGGGGTCAGGAGAGGAAGGCGCGCAGCAGGGCGGCCGTTCCCTCCAGGTGCTCGCGCATGGTCGCGCGGGCGGCGTCCACGTCCCCGGCCAGGAGGGCGGCGACGAGGAGTTCGTGCTGGCACTGGGAGTGCTCGAGGTTGGGCGGCAGCAGCGGGATGCAGTCGAGCAGCTCGTTGACGGTGGCGCGGACGGCGGCGTACTGGGCGGCGACGGTGGCGGAGCCGGAGAGTTCGGCGACGGCCAGGTGCAGCCGGGTGTCCCAGCGCCGGTAGTCCTCCAGGGAGGCGGCGCCGGTGGCGGCGAGCAGGCCGCGCAGCCGCTCGGCGTCCGCGCCCACCGGGCGGCGGGCGGCGCACAGTTCGGCGGAGCCGGTCTCCAGCACCTGGCGGAACAGCAGGGTGTCCTCCAGCCGGGCGCCCAGCAGTTCCGTGCGCGGGGTGGGCAGTTCCCGCACGAAGGCCCCGCCGTAGCGGCCGCGGCGGACCTCGACGACGCCGGTGTCCTGGAGCACCTTCAGCGCCTCACGGAGCGTCACCCGGCTTATCTGGAGCCGCTCGGCGAGGTCGCGCTCGGGCGGGAGCCGGTCGCCGACCGGGACCAGGCCCAGGCGCACCAGCTGCAGCAGCCGCTGCACCGTCTCCTCGAAGGTGTTGCCGGAGCGCACCGGGTGCAGCACCGCGGTGAGCGCCTCGCCTCCGGCAGGCTCTGCCGACATGCGGACCACCTTCCCTCTTCCCATCCAATGGTACAAGGCCATACCTTTGGCGTGCCCGGTTCCGTGGCCGACCGTCCGTGGAGGCACCACACGATGTCAGCACGCCGACCCCCGTTGACCGTCGAGGACCTGCGCGGCCTGGTCCGGTCCGGGGAGATCCACACCGTAGCCCTCGCCTTCACCGACATGCAGGGCAGGCTGCAGGGCAAGCGCTTCGCCGCCGGCCACTTCCTCGACGAGGTGCTCGCCCACGGCTCCGAGGGCTGCGCCTACCTGCTCGCCGTGGACGTGGAGTTGAACACGGTCGACGGCTACACGATGGCCTCCTGGGAGACCGGCTACGGCGACTTCATGCTCAAGCCGGACCTGGACACCCTGCGGCTCACCCCCTGGCAGCCCGGCACCGCCCTGGTCACCGCCGACCTCACCTGGGAGGACGGCACCCCCGTCGCCGCCTCGCCGCGGCAGATCCTCAAGGCCCAACTGGACCGCCTGGCCGAGCAGGGCCTGACCGCCTGGGCCGGCACCGAGCTGGAGTTCATCGTCTTCCGTGACAGCTACGAGGACGCCTGGAGCCGCGGCTACCGCGGACTGACCCCGGCCAACCAGTGGAACGCCGACTACTCCCTGCTGGCCACCGCCCGGATCGAGCCGCTGCTCGCCCGCATCCGCAACGAGATGGGCGGCGCCGGGATGACCGTCGAGTCCGCCAAGGGCGAGTGCAACCTCGGCCAGCACGAGATCGCCTTCCGCTACGACGACGCCCTCACCACCTGCGACCAGCACAGCGTCTACAAGACCGGGGCCAAGGAGATCGCCGCCCAGGAGGGCTGCTCGCTCACCTTCATGGCCAAGTACGACGAGCGCGAGGGCAACAGCTGCCACATCCACCTCTCGCTGCGCAACGCCGAGGGCGTCCCCGCCTTCGCCGACCCGACGAACGGTCAGATGTCCCAGCTGATGCGGCACTTCCTGGCCGGGCAGCTGGCCGGGATGCGCGAGCTGACGCTGCTGTACGCCCCCAACATCAACTCCTACAAGCGCTACCGGGCCGGCTCCTTCGCTCCCACCGCCGTCGCCTGGGGCCGGGACAACCGCACCTGCGCGCTGCGGGTCGTGGGACACGGGCCCTCGCTGCGGATGGAGAACCGCGCACCCGGCGGGGACGTCAACCCCTACCTGGCCGTCGCCGGGATGATCGCGGCCGGCCTGCACGGTATCGAGCAGCACCTCGAACCGCCCGAGCCCTGCGCCGGCAACGCCTACGCCGACGAGCGCTACCAGCACCTGCCCGCCACCCTGCGCGAGGCCGCCGAGCTCTGGGCGGGCAGCGAGATCGCCAAGGCCGCCTTCGGACCCGAGGTCGTCCGGCACTACCTGACCATGGCCCAGGTCGAGCAGGATGCCTACGACACCGCCATCACCGACTGGGAGCGGTTCCGCTCCTTCGAACGGATGTGACCGTGCCCCCCACCCCACCCCGCACCGAAGTCCTGCGTGTGCTCAACCCCGCGACCGAGGAGGTCGTCGCCGAGGTCCCGGCCACCCCCGCCGAGGACATGGACCAGGCCGTCGCCCGCGCCGCCAAGGCACAGGCCGGCTGGGCCGCCCTCGCCCCCGGCGACCGCGCCCGGCTGCTGCGCCGCTTCGCCGACGGCGTCGACGCCCGCCTCGACGAACTCGCCCGGCTGGAGGTCCGCGAAGCCGGACACACCCTGGGCAACGCCCGCTGGGAGGCGGGCAACGCCCGCGACCTGCTGGAGTACGCGGCAGGCGGCGTCGAGCGGCTGACCGGCCGTCAGATCCCGGTCGCCGGCGGCCTGGACGTCACCTTCCACGAGCCCTACGGCGTCGTCGGCGTCATCGCGCCGTGGAACTTCCCCATGCCGATCGCCGCCTGGGGCTTCGCTCCGGCCCTGGCCGCCGGGAACGCGGTGCTGCTCAAGCCCGCCGAGACCACCCCGCTCACCGCCCTGCGGCTGGCCGAGATCGCCCTGGAGGCAGGGCTGCCCGAGGGCCTGTTCCAGGTGCTCCCCGGCCACGGGCCGGTCACCGGGCGGGCGTTGGTGGACCACCCCGGGGTCCGGAAGATCGTCTTCACCGGCTCGACGGCCGTCGGCAAGGAGATCATGGCCCGCTGCGCCCAGCAGGTGAAGCGGGTCACCCTGGAACTCGGCGGCAAGAGCCCGAACATCGTCTTCGCCGACGCCGACCTGCACAAGGCCGCGCTCAGCGCGCCGATGGCCTTCCTCGACAACAGCGGCCAGGACTGCTGCGCCCGCACCCGGATCCTGGTCCAGCGCGAGGTCTACGCCGAGTTCCTGGACCTGGCCGGACCGGCGGTCGCGGCGGTCCGCGTCGGCGACCCGGAGGACCCGGGCACCGAGATGGGCCCGCTCATCTCGGCCGCCCAACGCGACCGGGTACGGTCCTACCTGACGGCGGACCAGCCCGTCGTCGCCCAGGGCGCCGCCCCGACCGGCCCTGGCTTCTGGCAGGCCCCGGTGCTGCTGGCGCCCGAGGACCCGGCAAGCCCCGCGGCGGTGGAGGAGATCTTCGGCCCGGTCGCGGTCGTCCTGCCCTTCACCGACGAGGCCGACGCGCTGCGGCTGGCCAACGCCACCCGCTACGGCCTGTCCGGCTCCCTGTGGACCCGCGACATCGGCCGCGCGCTGCGGATGGCCCGGGGCGTCAACGGGGGCAACCTCTCCGTCAACTCGCACAGCTCCGTGCGCTATTGGACGCCCTTCGGCGGCTTCGGCGAGTCCGGACTCGGCCGGGAACTGGGTCCGGACGCGCTGGCGCACTTCACCGAGACCAAGAACGTCTTCATCAGCACCGAGGATTGAGAGAGCCGGAGAGAGATGAGCGAGCGTCAAGAAGCCCCCGTCTGCCGCAGGTTGGTCGGCCGCACGGCCGTGATCACGGGCGCGGGCAGCGGCATCGGCCTGGCCACCGCCCACCGGCTGGCGTCGGAGGGCGCGCACGTGGTGTGCGGGGACGTCGACGAGGCCGCCGGCAAGGCGGCCGCGGAGGCCGTCGGCGGCACCTTCGTCCAGGTGGACGTCACCGACCAGGAGCAGGTCGAGGCCCTGTTCCGGACGGCCAAGGAGACCTACGGCAGCGTGGACGTCGCGTTCAACAACGCCGGCATCTCGCCGCCGGACGACGACTCCATCCTGACCACGGGCCTGGAGGCCTGGCGCCGGGTCCAGGAGGTCAACCTGACCTCGGTGTACCTGTGCTGCAAGGCGGCGCTGCCGTACATGCAGGAGCAGGGGCGGGGTTCCATCATCAACACGGCGAGCTTCGTCGCGGTGATGGGAGCGGCCACGTCGCAGATCTCCTACACCGCCTCCAAGGGCGGCGTGCTGGCGATGTCCCGGGAGCTGGGCGTGCAGTTCGCCCGCGAGGGCATCCGCGTCAACGCGCTGTGCCCGGGCCCGGTGGACACCCCCCTGCTGCGGGAGCTGTTCGCCAAGGACCCGGAGCGGGCGGCGCGGCGGCTCGTCCACATCCCGCTCGGGCGCTTCGCCCGAGCGGAGGAGATCGCGGCCGCGGTGGCCTTCCTGGCGAGCGACGACTCGTCCTTCATCACGGCGAGCGAGTTCCTGGTCGACGGAGGCATCGCAGGCGCGTACGTGACCCCGGTGTGAGCCAGGTAAAGTCCCCGTGAAGTTGCACCCCGCCAGGGGCGCGAGGCTGCGGAGAGGTGGTGCGGCTCCGCCGCGTGGGCGCGAGCAACCCGCCACCCGCGGAGGTTCGGCCGTTGATCTCGGACGGACCTCCCTGGGCGGTGGGCAGGTCGCGCCCACGCGGCGGAGCCGCATGTCTGCAGCCTCGCGCCCCTGGCGGGGCATGGCGAGGAGGGGACAGTTGAAGCGGTCGGGGAGTGTGGCGCTCGGGCTCGTGGGGGCGTTGGCCATGGCGTTGACGGCCTGTGACAGCGAGCCGGACCAGCGGTGCGTGGACACGCAGACCTACAAGACCGTCGCGGACAAGCTCTGCAGGAGCCAGCCCGGGGGCGGCTACGCCGACACCGACCGGTACCAGTGGTACGCCAAGGGCGGCTCCAGCACCAGCCACGTCGGGGGCTACCACCGCTCCACCGGTGGCAGCGACTCCTCGAAGAGCCACAGCGGCGGCGACAGCGTCTCCCGGGGTGGTTTCGGGGGACACGGCTCCGGCCACTCCGGCGGCAGCTGATGCGGCGTCACCTCATCGACCCCCGGCCCGGCTGGCAGCAGACCGTCGAGGAGCAGGGGCTGGTCTACCCGCTCACCCGCTACCCGGACGACAGCCTGCGGCCCTACTGGGACGAGTCCGCCTACTACTCCTTCTCCCTCGCGGAGGTGGAGGCCCTGGAGGAGACCGTCGCCGAACTGCACGAGCTGTGCCTGCAGGCGGCCGAGCACATCGTCGCGCACAACCGCCTCGGCGAGCTGGGCATCACCGACCCCACCGTGGCCGCGCTCGTGCGCCGCTCCTGGTGGCAGCGCGAGCAGCAGCCCAGCCTCTACGCCCGCTTCGACCTGCGCTACGACGGCACCGGGCCGGCCAAGCTGCTGGAGTACAACGCGGACACCCCGACCAGCCTGATCGAGGCGGCCGGACCGCAGTGGTTCTGGATGGAGGAACGCTTCCCCGGAGCCGACCAGTGGAACTCCCTGCACGAGCGCCTCGTGGACGCGTGGAAGCGGCAGGCCCACCTGCTCCCGCCCGGGCCCGTGCACTTCGCGCACTCCCAGGCGGACACCCTCGGCGAGGACCAGATGACGACCGCCTACCTGATGGAGACGGCCCGTCAGGCGGGCCTCCAGGTGCGGCCGATCGCCATGGAGGACATCGGTTGGGACAGTCTCTCCGGGCGCTTCGTCGACGAGCGGCTGCGCTTCATGCGCGCGGTCTTCAAGCTCTACCCGTGGGAGTGGCTGACCACCGACGCCTTCGGCGGGCACGTCGTGGACACCGCCGACCTCGGCGGGGGCAGCGGCAGCACCCTGTGGATCGAGCCGGCCTGGAAGATGCTGCTGTCCAACAAGGCGCTGCTGGCGGTGCTCTGGGAGCTGAACCCGGGCCACCCCCACCTGCTTCCGGCCTACCTGGACGGCCCCCGGCAGCTGACGTCCTGGGCGGCCAAGCCCCTGCTCGGCCGCGAGGGCGACGGTGTGCTGCTCCACGACGGCACCGGCCCCGCTCCCCGGACGGATCCTCAGGAGCGGTACTGCTGGCAGCAGTTCGCGCCGCTGCCGGACTTCGACGGCAACCGGACCGTCCTGGGCGCCTGGGTGGTGGACGGCGAGCCGGCCGGCCTCGGCATCCGCGAGTCGGCCGGGCTGGTCACCGACGAGTACGCCCGCTTCCTGCCCCACGTGATCCGCTGAGCGGGACTTCGACAGCATCCCCTGATCGCCTGCTTATCGCACTGCCCGTACATTGCTTGGCGTGAGTGAGACGACGCCGCCCGCGGGCTGGTACCCGGACCCGAAGCCCGCCGATCCCGCCCATCCGGGGGAGCGCTGGTGGAACGGTTCGGAGTGGACCGTGAGCACCCGCAGCAACGAGACGACCGTGTTCATCACCGGCCTGCCGCCGAAGCCGCCGCGCCGGAAGCTCGGGGGCGCCGTGCTGGCGGCGGCGTCCGTGGCCGCGGTGCTGGGCCTGGGTGTCGGCTCGCTCGCCACGTACCTGATCATGGACGGCAACAGCGGCGGCACCAGCCAGTCCGCCCGGCCCTTCGGCAACGGCGGCAGCGGCTCGACCGGCAACGGCAATGGCAACGGCAACGGCGGGTTCGGCTTCGGCGAGGGCGGCCTCGGAGGCGGGGGCCTCCCCGGCGGTACGGGCGGCAGCGGCGGCCAGAACGGACAGGGCGGCACCGGCAGCCAGGGCGGCAGCGGTGGCTCCGGCGGCTCCGGGGGCGCGAACAGCGACCTCGCGGTGGACACCGCCAACGGCCTCTCGCTCACCATCCCCAGCGGCTGGCAGGGCGGCACCACCAAGGACGGCGACGCCGCCATGTACTACGGCTCCTACAGCTGCCCCGGCACCTCGGGGAGTACCTGCTCCTACGCCGGCGCCGACACCACCACGCTGAAGACGCCCGTCAGCACCGGCGTCAAGGCAGCCGCCGAGGCGGACATCACGGCCGCGGTCAAGGAGTCCTACAGCGAGACCACCGGCCACACCCAACTGCTCTCGCAGTCCGTCACGGTGGCGGGCCGTCAGGGGTACCTGATCCGGTGGAAGGTCGACGCCAAGGTCGGCAACAACGGCACGGTGGAGACCGTCGTCTTCCCGAGCAGCTCCGGCAAGCAGCTGGTCGCCCTGCACATGGGCTTCGACGAGTCGGACAAGGCGCCGGACCTGGCGCTGATGGACACCATCCTGAAGAGCGTCCAGGACTACAGCGGCAGTGGCGGCGGCAGCACCACCACCAGCTGACGGCAGGTCAGCGGTCGCTCAGGAGACGGGCGGTCCGATCCGGTAGCCCAGCGCCAGGATCAGCCGCACCGTCTCCTCGACGACGTCCCGGTCGTAGTCCTTCTCGGTCTCGGGCAGTTCGCGGTAGGGGATCAGCATCGGGTGCGTGAGCGTCCGGTCGTCCCGGGACGGCCCCCACGTCCAGCCGTCCGCCAGCCGGCGGGCGGCCCAGGTGTCGTGGACGTTCTCGGCCAGCACCTCGACCAGCCCGTTCAGTTCGGGCGGGAGGCGCACACCGCTGGTGTCGACGGGGCGGGGTTTCCACTCTCCGGGCGCAGGTGTCATGCACTCCATCATGACCCGGCCCCCGCCCCCTGGCAGCAGGTCCGAACCGGCCAGTCCACGGCCTGCTCACAGGCGGAAGAGCTCAGAGCTCACAGGAAGGTCCGGCCCTCGCCCCGGTAGGTGGGGACCGTCCGGACGATCTCCTCGCCCTGCACCAGGTGCAGTTCGGCGAAGCGCTCGCACAGCTCGCCCGCCTTGGCGTGGCGGAACCAGACCTTGTCGCCGATACGCAGGTCGTCGGCCGGTGAGCCGAGCAGCGGCGTCTGCACCTCACCCGCGCCCTCCTGCGGGTCGTACCGCAGGCCCTCGGGCAGGTAGGGCTCGGGCAGCCGGTCCCGGCCGGCCGGTCCCGAGGCCGGGTAGCCCCCGCCGAGGACGGTCACCACGCCCATGCCGGGCCGCCGCACCACCGGCTGCGCGAAGAGCGCGGCCGGACGCCCCTGGAACGCCCGGTAGTTGTCGAACAGCCGGGGCACGTACAGGCCGGACCCGGCCGCCACCTCGGTCACCGCGGCCTCGGCCACCGTGCTCTCCACGCTTCCGGTGCCGCCGCCGTTGACGAACTCCAGCTCGGCCACGGCACGGACGGCCCTGACCACCTCGGCCCGGCGGCGCGCCAGCTCGGCTCGGGCGGTGCGCTGCATCGCCTGCACGGCCCGGGAGCGGAACGGACGGCCCGTCAGCTTGTCGCCCACACCGGCGACATGACCCTCGTAGGCCATCAGCCCGACCACCCGGAAGCCCGGCCGCCGCTGGACGAACGCGGCGAGCGAGGCCAGTGCCTCGGGCGTGCGCAGCGGGGACCGCCGGGCGCCGATCCGGATCCTGCCGCCCAGCAGCTGCAGCGCGGTGTCCAGCTCCAGGCAGACCCGGACCTCCTCGGTGCCGCCGTCCCTGGCCCCGTCGATCAGGTCGAGCTGCGCGGGGTCGTCCACGAGCACGCTGATGGACGCGGCCAGCTTGGGGTCCGCCGTCAGCTCGGCGAAGCCGGCCCGGTCGGCGGAGGGGTAGGCGAGCAGGATGTCGTCGAAGCCGGCCCTGGCCAGCCAGACCGACTCGGCCAGGGTGAAGCTCATGATCCCCTGGAAGCCGGGCCGGGCCAGGACCCGCTCCAGCAGCGCGCGGCAGCGCACGGACTTGCTGGCGACGCGGATCGGCTTGCCCGCCGCGCGGCGGACCAGATCGTCGGCGTTGGCGTCGAAGGCGTCCAGGTCGACGATCGCCAGGGGGGCGTCGAGATGAGCGGTCGCCCGTTCGTAGCGGGCCCGGTCCGCGGCGGGGGAGTGCGACATGCCCGAAGCCTGCCACACGCGGTTACGCCTGGGTAGGGGTGACCTGAGCATCGCTCAGGTCTGCTCATCCGCCGGTCAGCGCCTGTCCGGCGGCCCGGGCCGCCGACTCCACCAGCGCGATGCCCTGCGCCTCGGTCGGGTTCCCGTCGGAGACGGCGGCGATGAGCAGCGTGTGCCCGTCGCGCACCACCCGGCCGATGCTGTTGACCACCCACAGACCGGTCCCGCTGCGCGGCAGCCAGCCGTTCTTCAGCGCGTAGTCGTCCCCGCTCGCGGCGGCGCTCACGCCCCAGCGCTGGTCGGTCTCGACCGTGGCCATCAGCCCGGCGACGTAGCCGCGGGAGGCGGCGCTCAGCTTCGACTCGCTCGTGAACAGGTTGCGCAGCAGGACCAGTTGGTCCTTGGCGGTGGTCGTGGTCAGGCCCCACAGCCCGCCGGCGCCCGGGGTGGTGGCCGTCATGCCGAATCGTTTGTTCGCCGCCGCCATGCCCGAGGCGCCGCCGATCTCGCCGTAGAGGCTGTTGGCGGCGGAGTTGTCGCTGTTCTGGATCATCCGCGTGGCCAGCGCCCGCTGGCCGGACGTCAGGCCGCGGCCCCGGTCCTGCGCCTGCAGTAGCAACGTGGCCAGGATGTCGGCCTTGGAGATGCTGGCGTCCACGAACCGGTGACCCCCGCCGCCGACCGCCAGACCCTGACCCGTCGTCAGGTCCACTGCGGCGACCGACGCATGGCCCTCCGCCGCGGCCAGCGCCCGCCGCACCCCCGCCGTGGAGACGGTGGGCGTCGGCTTCGGGCTCGCCGTCGTGGGACGCGGGCTGGGGCTCTGCGCCGCGCGACTCGCGCTCGGCGTCGCGTGGTCCTGGCTGCCCGCGGCCGGAGAGGTGGCGGCGGTGGCCGCGATGTCGGCCGTACCGCCGTGTCCGCTGTGCAACAGGCTCACCCCCAGCACCGAGAGCGCCACCAGTGTCGAGGACGCCGTCGCGGCCGCGCGCCACCGCCGGCGCCCGGGCCTTCGTCCGTGTCCGTAGTCGTCGTCCCACACACCGTCAGACGCTAGGCAGCGGGCATGTGCAACAGCCGGGATCGAGCTGGGTGTCGGCTGATATGACCCGAATCGACTACGCTCGCCAGGTGGACCGAAAGAACATTCCAGACCCCGGCTTCGCAGGCGACGACGGCTCCGCCGATCCGCGACTCGCCGCGGCCCTCGCCCGCCACGCCGCCGAGCCCGGCCCGGAGAGCGAGGCGGCGGTTCTGGAACTCCTGCCCGGCGCACGGTTGTTGGTTCCGATCGTGGCCATCCTCGGCGAGGTCGAGGTCAACGCGGAAGGGCTGAAGCAGGAGAAGTCCAGCGACATGGCCGTCCCCACCATCCAGACCCCGGACGGCCGCAGGGGCCTTCCGGCCTTCACCTCCCTGGACAGCCTGGCCCGCTGGCGCGCCGACGCCCGCCCCGCTCCGGTCCCGGCCCACCAGGCGGTCGCCGCCGCCTGGTCCGAGCGCGCCGACGCGCTGCTGATCGACCTGGCGGGCCCCGCCTTCTACGAACTGAGCGGCGCGCCGATGCGCGCGGTGGCCGAGGGCCGCGTCCATGTGCCGCCCCGTAAGGACCCTGACGTCCTGTCAGCGTTGCGGGAGCTCCTGGAGAAGACGCCGCCCGTCCTCCGCGCCCACCTGCTGCCGTCGCGGACGGCGGACGCCCAGCTGGTCCTGGTCGTCGCCCCCGAGGCGGGCGACGTCACCGAGCCCGTCCGCGCGTTCGCGGCGGAACTCGCCGCGGACGAGCTGCTCCGCATCCGCCTCGACTCCGGCCTCGACCTGGCCGTCGTCCACCCCTCGGCGGGCGAACCTACGGACCCCTTCTATACGAGGAGCTAGCCGCACCCTCCGGGGGCGCGAGGAACTGCGCGACCACCCCCCCAACCCGCGGAGGTCCGCCCCGCACACGGGGTCGGACCTCCCTGACTGGTGGGCCGCTCGCGCTGGGGGGCACCTCCCGCCCGAAGCGTGGGGGATTCCCCGCGCCCCCGGAGGGTGGTGCGACTACCGGTAGACGGGTCCGGTGTACTTCTCGCCCGGGCCCTGGCCCGGCTCGTCCGGGACGAGGGAGGCCTCGCGGAAAGCGAGCTGCAGGGACCGCAGCCCGTCCCTGATCGGTGCGGCGTGGAAGTTGCTCAGGTCCGGCGCCGCGGCCGTCACCAGCCCGGCCAGGGCATTGATCAGCTTCCGGGCCTCGTCGAGATCCTTGTGCTGCTCGCCGTCCTCCGCGAGCCCCAGGTTGACCGCCGCCGCGCTCATCAGGTGGACGGCCACCGTGGTGATCAGCTCGACCGCCGGCACCTCCGCGATGTCGCGGGTCAGGTCGGGCTCCGGGGCGGCGCCGCCGGGGCCGCCGCTCGCTCCGGTCGCGCTGGTCTCTTCGCTGCTCATCAGGTCACTCGCTCACGTCGGTACGATCAGACACACGGCAGTCTGCCGGATGTCCCCCTCCGGGCGGGAATTCTGCGCTGCGGCCCAGCGCTGCTATGCTTGCAGACTGAGACCGGCCGGGTGCCGTCACGCCCTCACTCCGAAGCGAGAGCGGACAGTCCCAGCCCGCAAGTGGAGACTCCTCTCCCACCCGCATCGACCTCCGGGTCGTCGGGTCATGTGGTCCGCCGAAGCGAGAGCGCGCGTGCGCTCCCGCCGATGGTGCCATTGGAGCTCCGCCTGCGCGTCATGCGGGGCTTTTTTCGTGCCCGCGGTAGCGCGCCCTGTGCGACCGCGGCTGCGAATGAAGCTCTGCGTGGCGGTACCAGCCCGCGATCGCGACCGCCGCCCGGTGGCCGCGAGGTGCAACCGAGGAGGATCCATCAGCACCGAGCCCCGCATCAACGACCGGATTCGCGTCCCCGAGGTGCGACTCGTCGGTCCCAGTGGCGAGCAGGTCGGCATCGTGCCGCTTGCCAAGGCGCTGGAGCTTGCGCAGGAGTACGACCTCGACCTGGTCGAGGTCGCGGCGACCGCCCGGCCGCCGGTGTGCAAGCTCATGGACTACGGCAAGTTCAAGTACGAGTCCGCCATGAAGGCCCGTGAGGCGCGCAAGAACCAGGCGCACACGGTCATCAAGGAGATGAAGCTCCGGCCGAAGATCGACCCGCACGACTACGACACCAAGAAGGGTCACGTCGTCCGGTTCCTCAAGCAGGGCGACAAGGTCAAGATCACGATCATGTTCCGCGGTCGTGAGCAGTCCCGCCCCGAGCTGGGCTACCGACTGCTGCAGCGGCTCGCGGAGGATGTCCAGGACCTCGGGTTCGTCGAGTCGAACCCGAAGCAGGACGGCCGCAACATGATCATGGTTCTCGGTCCGCACAAGAAGAAGACCGAGGCCATGGCCGAGGCCCGTGAGGCTCAAGCCGCCCGCAAGGCCGCGGCCGCCGGTGGCAAGGGCCGCCAGCAGACCGCGGAGCAGGAGGCCGCCGAGGTCGAGGCGGTCGAGGCGCCCGCCGAGACCGAGACCCCGGACGGCCCGGAGGCCGCGGCCAGCTGAGGCCGCAGGCGTCCAGCCCGGCCGCCGCACCCGGCGGCCACCCCAGAAGAACCGATCCAGAAGCGCTCCCGCCCCTGCCGCGAGGCAGCAGGCGGGAGCGGACCGACGAGGAGAGTACGGCGACATGCCGAAGAACAAGACGCACTCCGGTGCCAGCAAGCGCTTCAAGCTCACCGGCTCCGGCAAGGTGCTGCGCCAGCGCGCCGGCCGCCGTCACCTGCTCGAGCACAAGCCGTCGACGCTGACCCGCCGCCTCGCCGGCACGGTCGAGATGGCCCCGGCCGACGCCAAGAAGATCAAGAAGCTGCTGGGCAAGTGATCGCAACCCCGGGAGGCCGGGGTCCGCAGATCCTTTCGACCACATTCGTACCGGACCGTGTGAAGACCACCGCGGTCCCCATCAAGGAGTAATCACGTGGCACGCGTCAAGCGGGCAGTCAACGCCCACAAGAAGCGCCGGGTCGTCCTCGAGCTCGCCAGCGGCTACCGCGGTCAGCGCTCTCGCCTGTACCGCAAGGCGAAGGAGCAGGTCACCCACTCGTTCGTCTACAACTACAACGACCGGAAGAAGCGCAAGGGCGACTTCCGCCAGCTGTGGATCCAGCGCATCAACGCCGCGGCGCGTGCGAACGGCATCACCTACAACCGCCTGATCCAGGGCCTGAAGGCTGCCAACATCGAGATCGACCGCAAGATGCTGGCCGAGCTGGCCGTCAACGACGAGGCCGCGTTCGCCGCGCTCGTCGAGGCCGCCAAGAAGGCGCTGCCGGCCGACGTCAACGCGCCGAAGGTCGCCGCCGACGCCGCCTGAGCCTTCCGCTCGAAGCAGTGACACCACGGGCCCGCAGGGGGTTGTCCCCTGCGGGCCCGTTCCCTTGCCCCGTCCGCCCCGGAAAGTCGGAGAAGAGATGCCCCTGCCGTCCCCCGAGCTGACCTCGCTGCGCTCGCCCCGGGTCAACGCCGCGCGCCGACTGCACCGGCGGGTGCAGCGTGGCAAGGAGCGGCGCTTCATCGCCGAGGGGCCGCAGGCGGTGCGCGAGGCCGTCGCGTTCGGGACGCTGCCGAGCGGGGAGCACGCGGTGGTCGAGGTCTACACGACGCCGGAGGCGGCCGAGCGGCACGCGGACATCGTCGGTGCGGCGCGGGACGCGCGGGTGCCGGTGCTGACCGCGAGCGACGAGGTGATCGCGGCCGTCTGCCAGACCGTCACCCCGCAGGGGATCGTGGCGATCTGTCGATTCGTCGACTCCTCCTTCGAGGCGGTGCTCGCGGCGAAGCCCAAGCTGGTCGCCGTGCTCGCCCATGTACGCGACCCCGGGAACGCGGGGACGGTGCTGCGCACCGCGGACGCGGCGGGGGCCGACGCCGTGGTGCTGACCGACGCCTCGGTGGACCTGTACAACCCGAAGGCCGTCCGGGCCTCGGTCGGCTCGTTGTACCACCTGCCGGTGGCGGTGGGCGTGCCGGTCGGGCAGGCGGTCGCCGGGCTGCGGGCGCAGGGCGTGCGGGTGCTGGCGGCGGACGGCGCGGGGGACCGGGACCTCGACGCGGAGCTGGACGAGGGCACCCTGGGCGGTCCCACGGCGTGGGTCTTCGGCAACGAGGCATGGGGCCTGCCGGAGGAGACCCGGGCGCTGACGGACGAGGTGGTCCGGGTGCCGATCCACGGCCACGCCGAGTCGCTCAACCTGGCGACGGCCGCGGCGGTATGCCTCTATGCGTCCGCGCGTGCACAGCGTGCACCCGGTGGGTGCCGCTGACGGTCCGTCATTCGCTAGGGTGGCGACGGACGCCGGACAGAGGGGAGTCGCGGCCATGGACAGCGCGGGCGCCTGCGTCGTGGACCCGGAGCTGCTGCCCGACGGGCTGGTCATCGCGGACGAGAACGGCCTGGTCGTGTGCTTCAACGCGGCGGCCGAGCGGATCACCCGGGTGCCGCGGGAGCGTGCGCTGGGGCGTGCCCTGGCCGACGTGCTGCCGCTGGAGGACCTCGAGGGCCGCCGCTGGTGGCAACTCACCGACCCCTGGGGCGGTCTGACGATCCGTAAGGCCCAGCCGGAGCGGAACCTGCTGCTGCCGGGCGGCCGTGAGGTGCTGGTGTCCGCCCGGTACGTGCGCGAGGGTACCGGGCCGGTGCGCCAGGTCGTCGTCGCGCTGCGGGGGACGGAGGCGCGGCGGCGCACCGAGCGCAGCCACGCCGAACTGATCGCCACCGTGGCGCACGAGCTGCGCTCGCCGCTGACCAGCGTCAAGGGCTTCACCGCCACCCTGCTGCAGAAGTGGGAGCGGTTCACCGAGCCGCAGAAGCTGCTGATGCTGGAGACGGTGGACGCCGACGCGAACCGGGTGACCCGGCTGATCGCGGAGCTGCTGGACATCTCGCGGATCGACGCGGGACGGCTGGAGGTACGGCGGCAGCCCGTGGACATGGCCGCGGCGGTGCGTCGTCACGTGGAGGGGATGGTCGCCGGCGGCGTCGCGGCGGAACGGTTCTCCGTACGGGTGTGCGGGCCGCTGCCCCCGCTCTGGGCCGACGCGGACAAGCTGGACCAGGTGCTGGGCAACCTGCTGGAGAACGCGGTGCGGCACGGGGAGGGCGCCGTCACCATCGAGATCGGGCCCGAGAAGGCCGAGTTGACGCCCGGTGGCCCGGTGCGCGAGGGCACGGCGGTGACGGTCAGCGACCAGGGGCCGGGCATTCCCGAGGAGTCGATCCCGCGCGTCTTCACCCGGTTCTGGCGGGGCAGCCGGCGGGGCGGGACGGGGCTGGGGCTCTACATCGTGAAGGGCATCGTCGAGGCCCACGGCGGGCTGATCCGGGTGGACCGCGCGCCCGGGGGCGGGGCCCGGTTCCGCTTCATCCTGCCCTCCGGCGTCCCCGACGTCCTCGCCTGAGCCGATCGGGCGAGTCCCGGACCGGAACTGACGCCGCGTCAGCGCGGACGGGTACCGATCACCGGTTCCACCGGTGACGACGGAGAGGCCCGAGGTTGCGGACGCGCAGGAGCAAGGCAGCTGGTCTTCTCGTGCTGGCCCTGTTCGCGGCGTTGCTGCTGCAGGCCAGAGCGCCCGGAGCGGCCCGGGCCGACGGCGTGCCCGCCGGATTCACCATGCCCGCGGGCCTGGACCTCCACGACGGGCAGATCGCCCGCTTCGGCGACACCTACTACGCCTACGGGACGGAGTACCGCTGCGGATTCCGCTGGGGCGTGCACGGCACGCCGTTCTGCGGCTTCGGGGTGTCCAGCGCACCCGCCCTGGACGGGCCGTGGTCGCGGCCGAGGCTGCTGTTCTCCCCGCGGGACGTGGACACCTGGCGGCTGTCCGCGAGCCGGCCGGGCGACTACGGCCGCAGCTGGAACTGGGTCTGCGGAGCGGACGGCGCCGGCTGCTTCAACCCGCGCATGATCCGGCGCAGCGGCTGGGGCTCCGACGACGGGGTCTTCCTGCTGTGGTTCAACGCGCCGGGGGACTGGAACCGGTACCGGGCCAACGCGTACTACGCCATGGGCTGCAACGGCCCCGCCGGACCCTGCGGACACGCGGCGGGACCGCCGCACGGCTCCACCACCAAGCCCTCGCTGCCGCACTGCGCGGCCAACGGCGACTTCGGCGTCAGCCTCGTGCCCGGCGGCCGGCCGGTGCTGGTGTGCACCCGTCCCGGCCCGGACCAGAAACTGGCCGAGGAGGAGCTGAACCGCTGGGGGACCGGCAGTGACGGCAGGGGCGCCACCGGCCTCGCCGGACTGACCCGTGTCGAGGGCCCGGGGCTGTATCCCGATCCCGCCACCGGGACCTGGATCCTCACCTACAGCGACCCGGCCTGCGGCTACTGCTCCGGCACCGGCACCGGCTACGCCACCGCGCCCGGCCCGCTCGGCCCTTGGACCGCGCCGGTCAACCTCGCCGCCGCGGCGCCGCCGCCGGGCGGCCGGCGCGACCTCTCCGCGACCTCCTGCGGAGGCCAGCCGCGGACGGTCAGCTTCGTGGACGGCCAGGCCTGGCAGGGCATCGACCTGTGGACCGGCAACCGCAACGAGGCCGCCGCCGGCTGGCGCATGGAGCCGCTCGTCTACGTCCCGACCCGTGGCACGGCCGGGGACGGCCGGCCCTGGCGCCCGCCGTTCCTCCCTTGGACCTGCGACCGCTGACGGCCGCCCCGCCGCCCCCGGAATCCGGTTGACGCCCCGTCAGCCGGGCCGGGAGGCTGCTGCTGCCGTGCCCGGGCAGGTCCACCCGGTTTCGGTGCCCCGCGCGGCACTTCGCTGCGTGGTCGGGCGCGCCCTCGTACGACCCGTGGGAGGGCGAGCCTCCGCCACGAGCCACCGCACCGGACGCCGCGACCTGGCGAACCGGTCCGGACTCGGCACCACTGCCTGTCCGCTGCCCGCCCCGGGGCCGCCTCGGTGGGCGGGCGGTGAACCGTCAGCGACTAGACTCGGCCTTTGGCGTCGCGGGATGCCATCGCCGCTGTACGGGAAGAGAGAGATGTCCGCACCGAACAAGTCGTACGACCCGGTGGAGGTCGACGCGTTGAAGCCGGAGGAGATCGAGCGACTGCGCGACGAGGCGCTCGCCGCCTTCGCCGCCGCGCCGGACCTCGCCGCGCTGCAGGAGGCGAAGGTCGCGCACACCGGCGACCGGTCGCCGCTCGCGCTGGCCAACCGGGAGATCGGCGCGCTGCCCCCGCACGCGAAGGCGGAGGCCGGCAAGCGCGTGGGCGCGGCCCGCGGCGCGGTGAACAAGGCGCTCGCCGAGCGCCGTGCCGAGCTGGAGGCGGAGCGCGACGCGCGCGTCCTGGTCGAGGAGTCCGTCGACGTCACGCTGCCCTTCGACCGGCAGCCGCAGGGCGCGCGGCACCCGCTGACCACCTTCGCCGAGCGGCTGATGGACGTCTTCACGGCGATGGGCTACAGCGTCGCCGAGGGCCCCGAGGTCGAGGCGGAGTGGCTCAACTTCGACGCCCTGAACATGGGCCCGGACCACCCGGCGCGCTCCACCCAGGACACCTTCTTCCTCAAGGACGCCGAGAGCGTCGTGCTGCGCACGCACACCTCGGGCGTGCAGATCCGCTCGATGCTGGCGACCGCCGAGCCGCCCGTCTACGTGGTCTGCCCCGGCCGGGTGTTCCGCAGCGACGAGCTGGACGCCACGCACACCCCGGTCTTCAACCAGATCGAGCTGCTGGCCGTCGACGAGGGCCTGACGATGGCCGACCTCAAGGGCACGCTCGACCACATGGTGCAGAGCCTGTTCGGCGAGGGCATGAAGACCCGGCTGCGGCCCAACTACTTCCCGTTCACCGAGCCGTCCGCCGAGATGGACATGGTGTGCTTCAACTGCCGCGGCGAGTCCGTCGGCAACCCCGACCGCCCCTGCCGCACCTGCTCCTCCGAGGGCTGGATCGAGCTGGGCGGCTGCGGCATGGTCAACCCGCGGGTGCTGATTGCCTGCGGCATCGACCCGGAGAAGTACAGCGGCTTCGCGTTCGGCTTCGGCATCGAGCGGATGCTGATGTTCCGTCACAACGTCGAGGACATGCGAGACATCGTCGAGGGTGACGTGCGCTTCACCCTCCCGTTCGGGATGGAGATCTGATGCGTATCCCGCTTTCGTGGCTGCGGGAGTACGTCGACCTCCCCGCCGGGGTGACCGGTCGCGACCTGCAGGAGAAGCTGATCCGGGCCGGCCTGGAGGTCGAGACCGTCGAGCAGCTGGGCGCCGAGCTCAAGGGCCCGATCGTGGTCGGCCAGGTGCTGTCCATCGAGGAGCTCGAGGGCTTCAAGAAGCCCATCCGCTACTGCCTGGTGGACGTCGGCCCGGCCAACGGCACCGGTGAGCCGCAGCAGATCGTCTGCGGCGCGCGGAACTTCAAGGTCGGCGACAAGGTCGTGGTGATCCTGCCCGGCGGCGTGCTGCCCGGCCCGTTCCCGATCTCGGCGCGGCAGACCTACGGCAGGACCTCCGAGGGCATGATCTGCTCGGCCCGCGAGCTGGGCATGGGCGACGACCACAACGGCATCATCGTGCTGCCGGAGACGGTCGAGGTCGGCTCCGACGCGATCGAGCTGCTGGAGCTGGTCGACGAGGTGCTCGACATCGCCGTCACCGCCGACCGCGGCTACTGCCTCTCGTTGCGCGGCGTCGCCCGCGAGGCGGCCATCGCCTACGGGCTGCCGCTGCGCGACCCGGCGCTGCTGGACGTGCCGCCGGCCAACTCCTACGGCCCGCTGGTCAAGGTCGAGGACCCGGTCGGCTGCGACCGCTTCGTCGCCCGCAGCGTCGTCGACCTGGACCCGGCCGCGGTGACGCCGCTGTGGATGCAGCGCCGGATCCAGAAGGCGGGCATGCGCCCGATCTCGCTGGCCGTCGACATCACCAACTACGTGATGCTGGAGCTGGGTCAGCCGCTGCACGCCTACGACCGGGCCCGGGTGGACGGCGCGATCACCGTCCGCCGTGCCCAGCCCGGCGAGAAGCTGCGCACCCTGGACGACGTCGAGCGCGTGCTGGACGCCGAGGACCTGCTCATCTGCGACAACTCCGGTCCCATCGGGCTCGCGGGCGTCATGGGCGGGGCCGGCACCGAGATCGCCGAGCCCGTGGTCGACCCGGAGACCGGACTGATCGCGGGCACCACCGAGGTCATCGTCGAGGCCGCGCACTTCCAGCCGGTGTCGGTGTTCCGCACCGCGCGCCGCCACAAGCTGCCCTCCGAGGCCGCCAAGCGCTTCGAGCGCGGCGTGGACCCGGAGGCCGCCAAGGCCGCCGCGCAGCGGGCCGTGGACCTGCTGGTCCTAGTCGCCGGCGGTACCGCGGAGGCCGGGGTCACCGACATCGCCGCACCGCGTCCGGTCCACTCCATCACCATCGCCGCGGACCACCCGGACCGCGTCGCGGGCATGGAGTACGGCCGCGAGACCGTCGTCCGCCGGCTCCAGGAGGTCGGCTGCACCGTCGAGGGCGCCGACGTGCTGGTGGTCACCCCGCCGAGCTGGCGGCCCGACCTGACCGATCCGAACGACCTGGCCGAGGAGGTCATCCGGCTGGAGGGCTACGACGCGCTGCCCTCCACGCTGCCGACCGTCCCCGCCGGCCGCGGTCTGACGGACGCTCAGCGGCTGCGCCGCCGTACCGGGTCGGCGCTCGCCTCGGCCGGTTACGTCGAGGTGCAGAACTACCCGTTCATCGGCGAAGCCGTGCTCGACGCCTTCGGCCTGGACGCGGACGACCCGCGCCGGGAGACGGTGAAGCTGGCCAACCCGATCTCGGACGAGGAGCCCTCCCTCCGCACGACGCTGCTGCCCGGCCTGCTCGCCGCGCTGCGCCGCAACGTCGGCCGCGGCGCCACCGACGTGGCGCTGTTCGAGCTGGGTCTGGTGTTCCGCGTGGACGGCACCGCGAAGACGCTGTACAGCGCGCCGCGCCTGCCGGTGGACCGGCGTCCGACCGCCGAGGAGGTGGCCGCGCTCAACGACGCGCTGCCGCGCCAGCCGCACCGCGTCGGCGCGGTGCTCGCGGGCAACCGCGAGCCGCAGGGCTGGTGGGGCCCGGCCACGCCGTGGACCTGGGCGGACGCCGTCGAGTCGGCCCGCATCGTCGCCCGTGCGGCGGGCGTGGAGCTGACGGTGCGTCAGGATCAGCACGCCCCCTGGCACCCGGGCCGCTGCGCCGCGCTGTACGTCGGGGACCGGCTGGTCGGCCACGCCGGCGAGCTGCACCCGCGTACGGTCAAGGCGCTGCACCTGCCGGAGCGCACCTGCGCGATGGAGCTGGACCTGGAGCTGCTGACGCAGGACGGGGCGATCAAGCCGGAGGGGCCCAAGATCTCGTCCTTCCCGGTGGCCACCCAGGACGTCGCGCTGGTCGTGGACGCCGATGTGCACGCGGGTGAGGTCGAGGCCGCGCTGCGCGCGGGCGCGGGCGAACTGCTGGAGTCGCTGCGGCTGTTCGACGTCTACACGGGCGAGAGCCTGGGCGAGGGCAAGAAGTCCCTGGCCTACGCGCTGCGGTTCCGGGCCCCGGACCGGACGCTGACCGCCGACGAGGCGTCGGCGGCCCGTGAGGCCGCGGTGGCGGCCGCCGCCGAGCGGGTGGGCGCCACCCTGCGCGCCTGAGGCCGCGCGACCGGCTTGGATCGAGGCCCGTTCTCCCCGGTGCGAGGGCGGGCCTCGTGGCGTACGGGGCGGGGCAGTACGGGTCCCGCTGGACGTCAGCCGGGGGTGCGCCGGGGTGGGGGGCGAGATTCTGCACGGATGCTTGAGTGCGCAAGTATCTGTTAGGCTCGGCACATGGCCACCATCGACCCGCTCGATCTCGCGCTGCGGCTGAACCGGGCGCAGACCCAGGTGAGCCGGCGCTTCGACACCCGGCTCTCCGGGCACCACGGCGTCAGCTTCGCGGACTTCCAGATCCTGATGAGCCTCGGCCAGGCCCCCGGCGGCCGGATGCGCCGGGTGGACCTGGCGCAGGCCCTCGGGCTCAGCGCCTCCGGAATCACCCGGGCGCTCGGGCCGTTGGAACGCATCGGACTGGTGGAACGGGAGAAGGACCCGCGCGACGCCCGCGTGGCCTACGCCGCCCTCACGGCAACGGGACGCGAGCGGCTGGCCGACATGCTGACCACCGCTCGGGAGACCGCCGCGGAGGTCTTCGGCGGAGCGGAGTGGCAGGAGGCTGACGCCGCGTCAGTCTTCGGGAGCCTGCTGGGGCTTCTGGGCCGTGGCTGACTGGGCGCTGGTGGGCCTGCTGCTGGCCGGTGGCGTCTGCCGCCGCCGGGGGCCTGCGTACGGAGGAGAGCTGAGCGTGGCGGACGGCGACGGCGAACTGGCACGGGTGCGGGCGCTGCACTACCTCGCGCCGCTGCGCTCCGGCGGCTCGGTGCCCGGTATCGTCGAGACGAGCGACTTCGGCACCTACGTGGTCAAGTTCGTGGGGGCGGCACAGGGGCGGAAGGCGCTGGTCGCCGAGGTGATCGTGGGCGAGCTCGGGCGACGGCTGGGCCTTCGCGTGCCGGAGCTGGTGCTGGTCGACTTCGACCCGGCGGTGGCCGCGCACGAGCCCGACCAGGAGGTCCAGGACCTGCTGTCGGCGAGCGGAGGCCGGAACCTGGGCATGGACTTCCTGCCCGGCGCCGTCGACTTCCGTCCCGGAGACGGCGGGGGCGGGCACGCTGCCGGGCCGCTGCTCGACCTGACGCCCGAGGAGGCCGGGCGGGTGGTCTGGTTCGACGCGCTGGTGCAGAACGTCGACCGGACCGTGCACAGCCCCAACCTGATGGTGTGGCACCGGCGGCTGTGGCTGATCGACCACGGTGCGGCGCTGGTCTTCCACCACCGCTGGGACGCGGCGGCGGACGCGGTGGCCCGGCGCTACCCGCTCGCCGACCACGCGCTCGGCGGGTACGGGCCGGAAGTGGCCCGCGCGGATGAGGAGTTGCGGGGGAAGGTGACCGCGGGGCTGCTCCGGGAGGTCGTGGCGGAGGTGCCCGACGAGTGGCTGGCGGACGAGCCGGGGTTCGCCGGGCCGACGGCGGTGCGGGCCGCGTACGTCGACTTCCTCGCGGAGCGGGCCGCGCGGTCCGGGGAGTGGCTCCCCGGCCCCTTCGCGACGGCGGAGCAGTTGCAGGCGGAGGAGCGCGCCCGAAAGGCGCGCACCGCGGCCGGCCGCCCGGACTGGCTCCAGTTCGTCCGATAAACCCCCTCTCCGGGCCCGCCAGGGCCCATCAGGGCCCATCAGGGGCGCGGGGCTGCAGACAGGTGCGGCTCCGCCGCGGTGGGCGCGGGCAATACACCACTGAGTCAGGTTCGACCCTGACTGCGGGACGGACCTCCCCGGGTGGTGGGCTGGTCGCGCCACGTGGCGGAGCCGCACCTGTCCGCAGCCCCGCGCCCCTGAGGGGAGGTGCCTGGTTGCGGTACGTTCTGGCTATGCGGATCACGGTGCTGGGTGCGGGGGCCATTGGCGGGTTCGTCGGGGCGCGGCTCGCAGCCGCGGGCGTGGAGACCGCCGCCGTGGCCAGGGGCGCGACCCTGGACGCGCTGCGCGCGCACGGCTGGCGGGTGCGCGAGCAGGACGGCTCGTTGACCACCGCCCCCGTCCACGCGGTCGCGGACGCGGGCGAGTTGGGGCCCCAGGACGTCGTCCTGCTGTCGGTCAAGGCGCAGTCGCTGCGCTCCGCGCTGCCGTCGCTCGTCCCCCTCCTGGGCCCGGACACCGTTGTCGTCGCCGCGCTCAACGGGGTGCCCTGGTGGTTCTTCGAGGGCTTCGGCGGGCCCTGCGAGGGCGTGAACCTGGACAGCGTGGACCCGGGCGGGCTGATCGCCCGCCAGGTGCCGGTCCGTCAGGTCGTCGGCGCCGTCGTGCACATGAGCAGTGCCTCGCCCGAGCCCGGGCTCGTCCGGCACGTGGGCGGCAACCGGTTCATCCTCGGGGAGCCCGACGGTGGGACCTCCGACCGGCTGCGGTCGCTGGCCACGCTGTTCCGCGGGGCGGACCTTGAGGTCGAGCTGTCGACTCAGATCCACAAGGAGGTCTGGTACAAGCTCTGGGGCAACATGACGACCAATCCGGTCTCCGCCCTCACCCGGGCCACCGCGGACCGGATCCTGGACGATCCGCTCGTGCTGCGCTTCTGTCAGGACGCCATGCTGGAGGCCCAGCGGATCGGTGCGCTGATCGGCTGTCCGATCGAGGAGACCCCGCAGGACCGCACCGAGGTGACCCGCAAACTGGGGGCGATGCGGACGTCCATGCTGCAGGACATGGAGGCCGGGCGGCCGCTGGAGCTGGACGCGCTGGTGGGCGCGGTCCGCGAGATCGGCGAACGGGTGGGGGTGCCGACGCCCAACCTGGACGCGCTGCTGGGGCTGACCCGCCTCGCGGCGAGCATGCGCTGACCCGGCGGGGGTAGGCGAGCCGCAGAGACGGACTCGTTCCCCTGGGAGGGGTGAGCTCGACATGCTGCTGCTCGGACTTTTGCTGGCAGGGGGCAGCGCCGCGTTCGCGGGGCTGCTGATTGCGGAGAACATCGGCGGCGGGCCCAGTTACACCGTCACCATGTTCGGTCAGGACCTGGGCACCGTGAACACCCTCGGTGCGTTCCTCGCCGGGCTGGCGTTGGCACTGGTCTTCTGCCTGGCGCTGGCCATGATCCCGGCCAGTGCCCGCCGGTCGTGGCGGCGCAGCCACGAGCTGCGGATGGCCCGCAAGGCCAACGCGGGAATGCCGCCGCGCGGCGCGGCCGTGCCGGTGGCCGAGGAGCCGGTGGCTCCGGCCGGGCACCGTCGGCGCGGATTCCATCTGCTCGGGCACCACTGAGGGTGCCCGAGCAGTCCGGAGGGAGGCTCAAGTCCCCTTCGGTGAGGCGGGCTTGACGTGAGCGAACCAGTCGGCCGCCTCGGTCGGCGGCAGGACCGCCTCGAGCGCCAGGGACGCGGGCATGTTCGGGAAGAACCTGCCCGCGTTCCAGCCGCGCGGGTAGGGCGGGGGGTCGAGGACCAGCAGCCGGACTCCGTCGACCACGGGGATGTCGCTGGGCGTGCCCTCGTTCCAGATCCAGGAGCCGTCGGGGGAGACCAGGTTGAACGCGCCCTCGGTGTCGAGGCGGGCGCCCTCCGGCAATTCGCGGTCGAGCGATACCGCCACGACCTCCGCCGCGGGCGGCTTGCCCGGCAGATGGCCGCCGCCGATCAGGGCGTGGGCGAGCAGCGTGTGCAGCTGGAAGTTGTCTCCGATGCCGCTGATCCGGACCCGGTAGCCGGTGCCGGTCGGGCGGTGGAGCACCACCAGCGGCTCGTCGTCCAGTACCAGCAGCGCGTAGGCGAGGCATTTCAGGTCGTGGACGTCCAGTGCCGCCACCGTCTCGACCGCGGCGAGCAACTCGGTGCGCCGCTCGCCGAGACCTCGGCGGACCGCGTCGCCGCGGGAGAGGACGGCGAGGGCGGCCATCTGCCACTCGTCCAGGTAGATCCAGGCCAGCGCCAGGACGAGCGCGTCCATCGGGTGCAGCTGGGCGGCCTCGGCGAAGCCCTCGATGACCGCGTCGTTCATCTCGTCGGGCGCGGGGAGGTCCGCCGTGGCGGAGCCCCGCCACAGGTCGGCGAAGCGGGCGGCGTCGCGCAGGGCGTTCAGCGCGCCGTCGAGGATGGGCTCGGCGCAGGCCGCGGCGTCGGCGCCGCGCTCGACGCAGGCCCCGGACATGACGGCCAGCACCGCACGGGGACCGGTCGGCGGGAAGCCCGGGATCAGTGCCGCCAGGCGCGGGCCGGCGGCGGCGCTCTCCTCATCCCCGGACTGCTGCAACGTCCGCCCCAGGGCGTTGAACGCGGCTTCGACACGGGCTCCGTCGCGGGCGGCGACGCCCTGCTCCAACTCGGCGACCAGCCCGGCAAGGTCCGGGGTCCGCGGGTCGCCCTCGGCGCTCCTCTTGAAGATCATCGCGGTACCCTATCGCGCCCGGCGGGGTTTGACCCTTGGCCGGGAGGACCAGAATTCCCGGCATGGTGACGCTCGATCAGGAACCCAGGCTGTCCGACGAGGTGCGGGACGCCCTCCACGACGGGGCGCCCGTGGTCGCGCTGGAGTCGACGATCATCTCCCACGGGCTGCCGCGCCCGCTCAACCTGGCGCTGGCGCATGAGCTGGAGTCCCTGGTCCGGGCCGGCGGCGGGGTGCCGGCGACGATCGCGGTGCTCGACGGTGTGGCCCGGATCGGCCTCGGCAAGGGCGAGTTGGAGCGCCTGGCCGAGGAGGACGGGCTGCGCAAGCTTGGCGTGCGCGACCTGGGACCGGCGGTGGGCCTGGGCGTGAGCGGGGCCACCACCGTGTCCGGCACCGCGTTCCTGGCCGCAGCGGCCGGCATCGGCGTCTTCGCCACCGGCGGCCTCGGCGGCGTCCACCGGGACTGGGTCACCACCCAGGACGAGTCCGCCGACCTCGGGCTGCTGGCCCGCACCCGCATCGCGGTGGTCTGCGCCGGGGTGAAGTCGATCCTGGACGTCCCGGCCACGCTGCAGCGGCTGGAGACGCTCAGCGTCGGCGTCCTCGGGTACCGGACCGACGAGTTCCCCGGCTTCTACCTGCGCAGCTCCGGTCAGCCGGTGGACTGGCGAGCGGACTCGCCCGAGCAGGTCGCCGCCGTCATCCGCGCCCGGGAGGCCCTGGGCACACCGGGAGCGCTCATCGTGGCCAACCCCGTCGCCGAGTCCGAGCAGCTCGATCCCGCCCGGCACGGGCAGGTCCTGGCCGACGCGCTGGCGGCCGCCGACCAGGCGGGCGTGACGGGCCAGGCCGTGACGCCGTTCCTGCTCGCCTACCTCGTCGAACACACGGGTGGCGCCTCCCTGGAGGCCAACCTCGCGGCGGTGCGCGGGAACGTGCGCCTCGCGGTGGAGATCGCGCAGGCACTGCGCGATCCCGGCGGCGCGCCGCGGCCCGAGGCCGGGAGCGGACGCCCCGCGTGAGCGGTGCGGGGCTGCTCGTGGTGGGGGACGTCGTGACCGACGTCCTCGCCTGCCACGCCGAGCCGCTCGCCCCGGCGACCGACACAGCGGCCCGCATCTCGATCCGCCCGGGCGGCTCCGCCGCCAACACGGCGGCGTGGGCGGCGCGTTCGGGTGCGGACGTGCGCCTGCTGGCCCGGGTCGGGGCGGACTCGGCGGAGTGGCACCGAGCGGCACTGGCGGGCGTGCGGGCGCAGTTGAGGGTGGATCAGGAGCATCCGACCGCGGTCGTCATCTGCCTGGTGGATGCGGAGGGCGAGCGCACGATGGTCACCGAGCGCGGCGCGGGAGCGCTGCTCGGCCCCGAGGACTGGGACGACGCCCTGCTGGCGGGCGTCGACCGGATCCACCTGTCCGGGTACCTGCTCTTCTCGGCGCCGGGGCGGGAGTTGGCCCGCCTGCTGCTGGCGCGCGGGCTGCCCGTCAGTGTGGACCCGGCCTCGACGGGCTTCCTCGCGGAGCTCGGCCCGGACGTCTTCCTCGACCTGGTCGCGGGAGCGGACCTGCTGCTGCCCAACGCGGCGGAGGCGCGACTGCTCGCGCGTGCGGGGGACGCCCCTGCGGAGGACGCGGCCCGGCTGCTGAGCCGGCGGGGGCCGACGGTGGTGGTCAAGCTGGGGGCGGACGGCGCCGTGGTGGCCTCCGGCGGGGAATTGCTGGCGCGGGTCCCCGCGGCCCCCGTGCCGCGCGTCACCGACACCACCGGCGCCGGCGACGCCTTCGCCGGCGGCTACCTGGCCGGGCTGCTGCACGGCGCGCCCCCGGCCGCCGCCTGCGCCTCGGGCTGCGCCCAGGCCGCCGAAGCCGTCCACGTCCTGGGCGGCCGCCCGCCCACGCCCTGACGGGCCTTGCCGAACCCACCGAGGCGCGCTCACGACCGTCGGCGGAACCCCCCAGCCGTTCCCGCCCGCCCGGCGGCACCGCACTCGCCGCCGGAGGCGGTGGTGCGGCCCCGCCTGTTGTGCCCCGCGGGCGGGCTTGCCGTGCCCGTGCGGGGCCTGGTGGCCAGGACAGGGGCGTTTTGCCTGGCCCGGCGGGTTGGCGCCGGGGGCGGTGGTGCGGCAGCGGCCACGCGCTCAGCGGGTGGTCGGTTGCCGGGGCAGCCGCGTGGTGCCGGGGCGGCCGTGGGCGGTGGCGGTGAAGAGGATGAAGGGGGCGCGGCTGCGCTCCTGCTCCCACGCACGGGAGGCGAGCAGGTCCGGGGAGGCGACCCCGACCGCGTCCGCGAAGACGGGGGTGGTCTCCCGGATGTCCGTGAAGCCCGCCGCGCTGAGCACGGCGTGGAAGGTTTCGCGGGGCCAGTAGGAGTTGACGATCGTCGTCCAACTCCCGTCCCGGCGGCGGACCTTGACCGGCATCGGGTCGCCGGACGTGTAGCGCGCTCCCGGCTCGCCCCGGTGGAAGCCCTCGAAGGACACGTCGTGGGCCTGGTCCGGGTTCGGGTGCAGGATCACCAGCCGCCCGCCGGGGCGGAGTGTGCGGGCCAGCTCGTCGACGAGATCCTGCATCTGCGCCTGGCTTCCTATGCAGGTGAACAGGAACATCGCCAGCGCCGCGTCCATGCTGCGATCGGCCACCGTGGGCACCCCGTCGGGCTCGCTGAGCCCGTACTCCACGCGGGGGTGGGGAAAGTGACGGTGTGCCAGGTCGATCATCGCGGGCGAGGAGTCCACGGCCGTGAACCGGACGCCGGGACATCGCTCGGCGACGAAGCGGGTCACCTCGCCCGGGCCGCAGCCGAGATCGAGCACGCGGGCGCCCTGCGACAGGCCGCCCAGGGCGGCGGGAACGAAGGAGTAGCCGAACGCCCAGCTCCCGGCGTCGTCCCAGCGCCGGTAGTCGTCGGCCACTTCGGCCGCCTGGTAGGAGATGACCTCCGCTGTCGGAACCGACATCCGTGCCCGCCCGCCCTCTCAACTCCCGTGGGCCCGTGGGGTGTTCCGCGAGCCGGGGGGAGTGTAGCGAGCAAGATCGGACAGGTGTGATGTTATAGCGGAACCGGACCGATCGATTTCGCTCGGTATCCGTCACGGATGCGCAGACCCTCGCGCGAAGCCACCGAGCAGGCCGGGTACGTCGGGCGGCTCCGGGCCTCCGCGCCGTCGCTGAGGCCGTGGGGTCGCGCGTCCGGCCCCCGTTCAGTTCCGCACCCCGAAGCCGTGCTTGGCCGCCAGCAGCCGGAGGCTGGACCGCCCTGGGATGCCGTCCGCGTCCGACCCGGCGAAGCCGCAGCGGTGCTGCCAGGCGGCGTAGGCGGTGAGGGTCCGGCTGCCGAAGCTGCCGTCACCCGCGTAGGCGGGGGCCAGCAGGCCCTCGGCCCGCAGCGCCGCCTCCACGGGCCGCACGTCCGCCGGGAAGGTGGTGTGCCCCTGTGCGGCCCCGGGATCCGTCCGGGCCGCCGCGACCAGGTGCGCGAGCGACACCACCGGCCGTCGCGGCCCCGGGATCGGCACGGGCCGACTCGGCGCGAGCGGGCCCCACAGCCAGGATCCGACGGCCCGTCCGCCACGCGGATCGGACGGGTCCGCGGTCGGCGGGCAGTCGCCGTCCGGGAAGCGGGGCGCCAGATAGCCGGTGACGTACGGGTCCTGGCGGGCGTGGCTGTGCGACCAGACCCCGTTGCCCTGCCCGTTGTCCACCGCCCCGGTACGGAGCGAGTTCCCGCCCTTGGTGCGGACCGTGGCGGCGTCGAACCCCGTGACGATCTCGGTGTGCACGCCACCGCCGAACACCGTGAGCGCCCCGACGGAGGGGTACTCCGACCAACGTCCGTGCCGCCGTGCCCAGTCCGCCATCACGGCCACGCTTGCCGTCTTCGGCACGACCGCGTCGAGTCCCACGTCGTGGTACATGTCCCAGGCGAAGATCATGCACCACGCCACGCCGTCCCAGCCGTACTCCCGCCCGAAGCGGGTCCGGTTGTCCCAGCCGCTGCCCGGGCGCCAGTGCTCGTAGACCTGCTCGGGGATGCTCTGCACATGGTCGACCAGGAGCCGCCACTGCGGGGAGTTCACGCTCATGCCTGTACAACTGCCCGCCCCCGCCACGGGCAACGGGCCCCGGCTCAGGTGGAGCCGGGGCCCGTTGCGGGACAGGTCAGGGCTGACTGGAAGTCAGGCCTCCCAGGGGAGGCGGCCTTCCGGTCCGCCCGCCCCTCGGGTACACGACCGGGTGGGGGCGGCGGGGCCGCCAGGGCGTCAGCGCTTGGCGTAGTCCGCGAAGCCCTGCCAGTCGATGACGACGCACTGCTCGTCGCCCACGATCCAGGCGTCATGGCCGGGCGGGATGATGCCGAAGTCGCCCGGGCCGTACTCCGCCTCCTCCCCGTCGTCCATGACCACCTTCATGCGACCGGAGACGAAGTAGCCCATGTGGGCCGCCTGGCAGCTGTCGGTCTTGGCGATGGGCTTGACGTGCTTGGACCACTGCCAGCCGGGTTCGAAGGTCGCCCGGCCGACCGGCCCGGCGTCGAGGTTGACGAGTTCGAGCCTGCCCTTGTCCTCCTCGAACGGGCGGACTTCCTCGGGTGAGTCGAGGCTCTTGCGAATGAGACCAGCCATCAGGTACCCCCAATGGGTCGACCACGTGAACTGCTGTCATCCCATCGTCGCCCTGGCCCTTGGCGGGCGCATGCCCGCGGGTGGTCCTCGGCGCTGCCGAGTCCGTGAGTCGGCCCTGGGGCCCAGGCAGTTCAGTTTTTCGCGACACGAAAGAGATCCATGACCGACGTATCAGCGCGCCTCGCGGAGGCGACCGACCAACCGGTGTTGGAGCGCCTCTGGTTGTTGTTCCGACACGACCTGTCGGAGTTCAGCGGTGCTCTGCCCAACCCCGACGGAACGTTCAGGAGCGAGTGGCTCCACGCCGCCCTCACCCGGGCCGACTGGGCTGCCTACCTCCTGACCAGCAGCGCATCCCCCGTGGGCCTCGCGTTCGTCCGCGGCCTCACTGCTCCGACCCGCGTGCTGAACAGCTTCTTCGTGGTCCGTGGGGCGCGCAGAGCGGGGATCGGGCTCCGAGCGGTTCGAGAGGTCGTGGCGAAACACCCGGGACCCTGGGAAGTCGCCTTCCAGGAGAGCAACGTCGCCGCGGTCGCATTCTGGCGCCGCGTCGCCACGGAGATCGCCGGCGATGGATGGAGTGAGGAACGCAGGCCGGTGACCGGTCGTCCGGACCTGCCGCCCGACACCTGGATCACGTTCAACGCCCCGGTTGATGCCCGGCGCTGAACTACGAGCGCCCCGTTGCTGCCGAGCATGTGTCGGCAGCAACGGGAGAGGAATCGGACATCCTCGCGCACGCCGTCGCCAAGGGCGCCGCGTTCATGCCCGGGGAGCCCCCCGGGGAGTGCATCAGTACTGGTAGAAGCCCCGACCCGACTTCCGGCCCAGGCGGCCGGCGTCGACCATGCGCTGGAGCAGCGGGGGCGCGGCGTACAGCGGCTCCTTGTACTCGTCGTACATGGAGTCGGCGATCGACACGATCGTGTCCAGGCCGATCAGGTCGCACAGGCGCAGCGGACCCATCGGGTGGGCGCAGCCGGCCTCCATGCCGCGGTCGATGTCCTCGGCCGTCGCCAGGCCGGACTCGAACATGCGGACCGCGGACAGCAGGTAGGGCACCAGCAGGGCGTTGACGACGAAGCCGGCCCGGTCCTGGGCGCGGATGGGCTCCTTGGCCAGCGCCTCGCGGCAGAAGGACTCAGCCCGGTTGGCCGTCTCCGTCGAGGTGGTCAGCGTGGGGATGATCTCGACGAGCTTCTGCACCGGGGCCGGGTTGAAGAAGTGGACGCCGAGCACCTGCTCCGGGCGCTGCGTGGCCGAGGCGATCTTGACGATCGGGATGGAGGAGGTGTTCGAGGCGAGGATCGCGTCAGGGCGGGTGACGACCTTGTCCAGGGTGCGGAAGATCGCGGTCTTCACCTCCTCGCGCTCGGCCACCGCCTCCACCACGAAGTCGCGGTCGTGGAAGTCGGCGAGGTCGGTCGTGAAGGTGATCCGGGCCAGGGCCGCGTCGCGCTCGTCCTCGGTGAGCTTGCCGCGCTTGACCGCGGTGTCGAGGGAGCGGGTCACCCGCGCGCGGCCCAGCTCCAGGGCGACGCCGTCGGTCTCGGAGACGACGGTGTCCAGGCCCGCGCGGGCGAAGACCTCCGTGATGCCCGAGCCCATGAGGCCGCAGCCGACCACTCCTACGCGCGCGATGTCACTCACTCGTCGTTTCCTTCTGTTTGCAGGCGTTAACGGCCCGACGTTACCCCGGTCCCCGTGAACGGCCGCTGTCGGGTGGCTACAGGTCGGTGGTCAGGAAGTCGTGCACGAGGTCGCTTGCCGCAGGCCGGCACTCCTCGAAGTAGGCGTGCCGGGCGCCGCGGAACAGGTGGCTCCGTGCGTCCGGGATGCGCGCGGCCAGCAGTGGGACGTTGTCCGCGGGGGTCATCCGGTCCTCGTCGCCGTGGAGGACCAGCGTCGGGGCGGTGATGTCGGGCAGCACGTCCCAGGCGTCGTGGCGGTTGCTGGCGAGCAGGTGGCCGCGGCGGGCGTGGGGGAGCAGGTGCGGGTCGCCGAGCGTCCGGTACGGGCCGGGGTGGTCGGCGCGCCAGGCGGGGGTGTACATCAGGTCTATCAGCGTGGCCAGCGCCGCGCGCTGGTCGGGCTGGGCGAGCGCCCGACGGACCGTCATGTCCCGCTCGACGGCGTGCGGTCCGCCCGGGGAGGTGCACCCCAGGACCAGCCGCCGGACCCGCTGCGGGTGGCGCGCGGCCAGCCACTGCGCCACCCGGCCGCCCATGGAGGTGCCGTAGACGTCCGCGCGCTCGATGTCGAGCGCGTCGAGGACGGCGACGACGTCCTCCGCGAACTCGGGTGTGGAGTACCCCTCTTCCGGCTTTCCGCTGTCGCCGACCCCGCGCCAGTCGAGGGTGAGGGTGGCGTGCGTGGTGTGGAAGTCCTCCCGGATGCCGTCCCACCAGCGGTGCGTGTTCGCCTGCCCGGCGAGGAGCACGAGCGGGAACCCGTCGCCCTGGAGCTGGTACGCGATCGGCGTCCCGTCGGCGGCGTGGGCGACGGTGGGGGAGGGGAGCATCGGCGGGTTCCTTCGTCCGGGTCCGCCCCAGCCTAGGCGGACGCGGACGCCGGAGGCCGCGGTGGGTCCCCACGGGCAGGACGGGGAGCAGGCGCAGCGGGAGGGTCCGCCCAGGCGGAATCGGCTACAACGCCGGTGGTGTCCAGGCATGGTGACGGAGGATCATGCGCAGGGCCGCTCCGGACGGCGTGAGCCGCATGGCCGTGTTGCGCAGGGCCACGGCCACGGGACCGGCCAGCTGGTGGCCCAACCGGCCGGCCTGGCGGGCGGCGGCGGCCACGGACTGGCTGCGCGGGCGGCGTTCCGCGTCGTAGCGCGTCAGCGCGGCCTCGACGGTGGGCTGGGCGGCGAGGGCGGCAGCCAGCGTCACGGCGTCCTCCAGGGCCTGGCAGGCGCCCTGGCCGAGGTTCGGGGTCATCGCGTGGGCGGCGTCGCCCAGCAGTGCGATCCGGCCCACGGTGTAGGTCGGCAGCGGCGTGCGGAGCTCGAACACGTCGTGGTGGAGCACGGCCTCGGGACGGGTCGCGGCGAGCAGCGCCGGGATCGGGTCGTGCCAGTCGCCGAAGCGACGGCGCAGTTCGGCCAGGGGGTCGGGGAAGCGGATGCCTGGGGGCCCGGTCAGTACCGCATGCCATTCGGCCCGCCCGTCCCGGAAGGCGATGTGGCCGAATTCGGTACCGCGGCCCCAGGTGAGTTCGAAGTCGGTGTCGAGTGGCAGCGGGGCCTCGGTGATGGCGCGCAGCACGGTCGATCCGCTGTGGACCGGGCCCGGATGGCCGGGGAAGAGGCGGCCGCGGATGCGGCTGCCCATGCCGTCGGCGGCGACGACGAGGTCGGCGAGGAGCGGGGCGGTCGCACCGCTTTCGGCCCCGCCCTCGGCGAGGGTGACGCGGACCGGGCCGGTCGCCTCGGCCTGGCTCACGCTGTCGACGGACGTGCCCACGAGCAGCGCCTCGGGAGGCAGGGCCGCACGCAGCAGCCGGTGCAGGTCGGCGCGGGGGATGCCGAGGATCGGCGTGCCGACCGTGCGTTCCAGGGCGGCTCCGTCCATCCGGGCGAGGTGGCGGCCGCTCGGGGTCCTGGTACCCCCGCGGTACTGCCCGCGGCAGGCGGCGCGGATCTGCGGGCCCTCGCCGAGCGCGTCCAGGGCCCGGATGCCGTTGGCGGCCAGGGAGATGCCTGCCCCCGCGTCGTCGAGGGCTGCGGACCGCTCGACGACGGTGACCTCCCAGCCGATGCGGTGCAGACCGATCGCGGCGGCGAGTCCGCCGATGCCCCCGCCGACGACCACGGCTGTGCTGCCCATGGGCAGAACCCCCTCAGGAAGACGTTCCTTCTACATCTGTAGAAGGAACGTTACTCCCTCGCTTCTACAGGTGTAGAAAGAGGTGTGAGCTCCGATCGACGCACCCTCCTGGCGGACGCCGCCCTGGACGTCCTGGCCGACGACGGCATCCGCGGCCTGACCCATCGGGCCGTGGACCGGGCTGCCGGGCTGCCTGCGGGGACCACCTCCGCCTACTTCCGCACCCGGGCCGCGCTGCTGACCGCCCTCGTCCGCAGGCTGGTCCAACTCGACCAGGAGGAGCTGCAGTTGATGGGGGAGCAGGTCCTGGTGCGCGACCCCGCCGAACTGGCTGACGGCATCGCGCTGCTGACCAGGCGCCGGCTGACGGGCGAGGGCCGGCGGCGGTCGCTGGCCCGCTACGCCTGCGCCGTCGAGAGCGTGCGCGACCCGGAGCTGCGGGAGATCCTCGTTCCGCGCGAGAACGCGGGACGGGCGGCCGTCCGTGACTTCCTCTCGTCCCAGGGGGTGGCCGAGGCGGACGTCGAGTCCCGCAGTGCCACCCTGCTGGCCTGCATCGACGGCCTGGTCTTCGATCGGCTCGTCACCGGCGGACAGGTGTCCCGCGAGGCCATCGAGGGCCTGGTGGCGGCGGCTCTTCGGGGCTGACGCCCCGTCGCCGGGCGTGGATGACCGGCGCGTCCGGTTCGTGCCGCCGCCGACGCTCGTTGGCGCGGGCGAGCCGGGCCGCGGCGCCGATGCCGCCCGGGGGGTGGCCTCGCCGCCGCCCTCGACAAGTCCGGGCGACGCCCAGCGCCCCGGCCGTCGAGCCCGATGGGGCCGCGGTGAGCCCTCGACCACGCGAGGTGCAGTTGTGCGTCGGGAGCCGCCGCCGCCTCGTCGGGATGGGCTGGAAGCCGGCCCGTGCTCGTTTCGCGTGGCCCCCTGACCGGCGACGGTGGCTCGATGGCCGGCAGGGCGGATGTGACGAGGGTCGCCCGTCGTCGCTCATGGGGCAGCTCATTGCATGAATGTGCTGCCAACCGTATAGTTATCCCGACACGAGGAGGGCACATGGCATTCCGGGCAGCGGTAGCGGGGGCGAGCGGGTACGCCGGAGGCGAGGTGCTGCGCCTGCTCCTCGCTCACCCCGAGATCGAGATCGGCGCGCTCACCGGGGGCTCCAACGCGGGCACCAGGCTGGGCGAGCTGCAGCCGCATCTCCGGCCCCTGGCCGACCGGGTCCTGGAGCCCACCACCTCCGAGACCCTCGCCGGGCACGACGTCGTCTTCCTCGGGCTGCCGCACGGCCAGTCCGCCGCCGTGGCCGAGCAGTTGGGGCCGGACGTGCTGGTGGTCGACTGCGGTGCGGACTTCCGCCTGCACGACGCCGCCGACTGGGAGAAGTTCTACGGCTCCCCGCACGCCGGCACCTGGCCCTACGGGCTGCCCGAACTGCCGGGCCACCGGGCCGCGTTGAAGGGCAGCAAGCGGATCGCCGTCCCCGGCTGCTACCCGACCGCGTCCACCCTGGCGCTGTTCCCCGCCTACGCGGCCGGGCTGGTCGAGGACGAGGCCGTCGTCGTCGCCGCGTCCGGGACGTCCGGCGCGGGCAAGGCGCCCAAGCCGCACCTGCTCGGCAGCGAGGTCATGGGCTCGGTCAGTCCCTACGGCGTCGGCGGCGTGCACCGGCACACCCCGGAGATCACGCAGAACCTCAGCGCCGTCGCGGGCGAGCGGGTCAGCGTGTCGTTCACGCCGACGCTCGTGCCCATGGCCCGGGGCATCCTCGCCACCTGCTCGGCCAAGGCCAAGCCGGGCGTCACGGCGGAGCAGCTGCGCGCCGCCTACGAGTCGGCGTACGGCAGCGAGCCCTTCGTGCACCTGCTCCCCGAGGGGCAGTGGCCCGCCACCGCCTCCGTGCTCGGCTCGAACAACGCGCTCGTCCAGGTCGTCCTGGACGAGACGGCGGGCCGGGTCGTCGCGATCAGCGCCATCGACAACCTCACCAAGGGCACCGCCGGCGGTGCCGTCCAGAGCATGAACATCGCCCTCGGGCTGCCCGAGGAGCTCGGTCTTCCGCAGACAGGAGTCGCACCGTGACGACGCATCAGCACACCCCGGCCACGACCGGCATCGGCGTCACGGCGGCCCGCGGTTTCCGCGCGGCGGGCATCGCGGCGGGCATCAAGGCGTCCGGTGCGCCGGACCTCGCGCTCGTGGTCAACGACGGGCCGAGCCTCGCCGCCGCCGGCGTCTTCACCTCGAACCGGGTCAAGGCCGCGCCCGTGCACTGGTCCCAGCAGGTGCTCAAGGGCGGCAGCGTGTCCGCCGTGGTCCTCAACTCCGGTGGGGCGAACGCCTGCACCGGGCCCGAGGGGTTCCAGGACACCCATGCCACCGCCGAGAAGGTCGCGGACGTGCTGGGCCTGAACGCGGCCGAGGTCGCCGTCGCCTCCACCGGGCTGATCGGCGTCCGGCTGCCGATGGACAAGCTGCTGCCGGGGGTGGAGCAGGCCGCGGCAGCGCTCTCCGCCGACGGCGGCGAGCAGGCCGCCGTCGCCATCAAGACCACCGACACCGTCCACAAGACCGCCGTCGTCCAGGGCAGCGGCTGGACCGTCGGGGGCATGGCCAAGGGCGCGGGCATGCTGGCCCCCGGCCTGGCGACCATGCTCGTCGTGCTCACCACGGACGCGGTGGTGGAGGCCCCCGAGCTGGACGCGGTGCTGCGCGGCGCCACCCGGGTCACCTTCGACCGGGCCGACTCCGACGGCTGCATGTCCACCAACGACACCGTGATCCTGATGGCCAGCGGCGCCAGCGAGATCGTCCCCGACGCGGACGAGTTCGCCGCCGCCGTCACCGAGGTCTGCGCGAGCCTGGCGCGCCAGCTGATCGCCGACGCCGAGGGCGCCAGCAAGGACATCCGCATCGATGTCGTGGGCGCCGCCACCGAGGACGAGGCCGTGGACGTCGCCCGCACCATCGCCCGGAACAACCTGCTCAAGTGCGCGATCCACGGCGAGGACCCCAACTGGGGCCGCGTCCTCGCCGCGATCGGCACCACCGACGCCGCCTTCGAGCCGGACCGGCTGGACGTCGCCATCAACGGCGTCTGGGTCTGCCGGAACGGCAGCGTCGGCGAGGACCGCGAGCTGGTGAGCATGAAGGACCGCGACGTGGTCATCACCGCCGATCTGCACGCGGGCACGGCCGCCGCCAGCGTCTGGACCAACGACCTGACCGCCGACTACGTGCACGAGAACAGCGCCTACTCCAGCTGAGCACTCACACAAGGGAACTGACGGTCGTGCAGATCGCACCCAAGGGCGAACAGGCCCGGAACAACACCGCGCTGCCCAAGGCACGCACCCTCATCGAGGCGCTGCCCTGGCTGGAGCGCTTCCACGGCAAGACGGTCGTCATCAAGTTCGGCGGCAACGCCATGGTGGACGACGAGCTGAAGGCCGCCTTCGCGCAGGACGTGGTCTTCCTGCGCTACGCCGGGCTGCGTCCGGTCATCGTGCACGGCGGCGGTCCGCAGATCAGCGCACAGCTGGAGAAGCTGGGCCTGGAGTCGCACTTCACCGCCGGCCTGCGGGTGACCACCCCGGAGACCATGGAGGTGGTGCGGATGGTGCTGGCCGGGCAGGTGCAGCGCGAACTGGTCGGCCTGCTCAACGGGCACGGGCCCTTCGCCGTCGGGATGACCGGCGAGGACGCGCACACCATGACCGCGGTCAAGCGCTACGCCGAGGTGGACGGCGAGCAGGTGGACATCGGCCTGGTCGGCGACATCGTCAAGGTGGACACCGGCGCGGTGAAGGCGCTGCTGGACGACGGCCGGATCCCGGTCATCTCCTCCGTGGCCCGCGGCCTGGACGGCCACGTGTACAACGTCAACGCCGACACCGCCGCCGCCGCGATGGCCGTGGCGCTGCAGGCGGAGATGCTGGTGGTGCTGACCGACGTGGAGGGCCTGTTCGTCAACTGGCCCGAATCGGACGACGTGATCAGCCAGTTGACGGCCGGTGAGCTGGAGAAGCTGCTGCCCACCCTGGCCAGCGGCATGCTGCCGAAGATGGAGGGCTGCCTGCACGCCGTCCGCGAGGGCGTGGGCACCGCCCGCGTGCTGGACGGCCGGGTGCAGCACAGCCTGCTGCTGGAGATCTTCACCGACGCGGGCATCGGCACCATGGTCGTGCCGGACCCGGACCCCAACGAAGCGATCATCGAGGGAGGGCTGGCATGAGCTCGAACGAGGAGCTGACCCGGCGCTGGCAGCACGCGCTGATGGACAACTTCGGCACCCCGCGCATCCCGCTGGTCCGCGGTGAAGGCGTGCACGTCTGGGACGCCGACGGCAAGCGCTACACCGACTTCCTCGGCGGCATCGCGGTCAACGCGCTGGGCCACGCCCACCCGGCGATCGTCGCTGCGGTCTCGCAGCAGATCGGAACGCTCGGGCACGTCTCCAACTTCTTCGTGGCCGCGCCGACGGTCCGGCTGGCCGAGCGGCTGCTGCAGCTGAGCGACCGTCAGGAGCCGGGCCGGGTCTACTTCTCCAACTCCGGCGCGGAGGCCAACGAGGCCGCCTTCAAGATCAGCCGGCTCACCGGCCGGACGCATCTGGTCTCCGCCGTCGGCGCCTTCCACGGCCGGACCATGGGCGCGCTCTCGCTGACCGCCCAGCCCAAGAAGCAGGACGGCTTCCACCCGCTGCCGGGCCACGTCACGAACGTCCGCTACGGCGACGTCGAGGCGCTGCGCGCCGAGGTCACCGAGGAGACCGCGGCCGTCTTCCTGGAGCCCATCCAGGGCGAGAACGGCGTCGTCGTCCCGTCCGCGGACTACCTGCTCGCCGCCCGCGAGATCACCCGGGCGACCGGGACGCTGCTGGTGCTGGACGAGATCCAGACCGGCATCGGCCGCACCGGCCACTGGTTCGCGCACCAGGCGTTCCCGGGGGTGGACCCCGACGTGGTCACCCTGGCCAAGGGCCTGGGCGGCGGGCTGCCCATCGGCGCCACGCTGGCCTTCGGCGAGGCCGCCACGCTGCTCACGCCCGGCAGGCACGGCTCGACCTTCTCGGGCAACCCGGTGGTGTGCGCGGCCGCCAACGCGGTGCTGGACACGATCGAGGCGGACGGACTGCTGGACCACGTGACCAAGGTGGGGGAGCGGCTGCGCGCCGGCATCGAGGCCATCGGCGACCCCCTGGTGTCCCATGTCCGGGGCGCGGGGCTGCTGTTGGGCATCGTGCTGACCCGCCCGGTGGCCGACCAGGTCCAGGCCGCGCTGCAGCGGGCGGGCTTCCTGGTCAACGCGGCCGTCCCGGACGCGGTCCGGCTGGCCCCGCCGCTGATCCTCACCGAGCGGGATGTGGACGCCTTCCTGGCGGTGCTTCCGGGCGTACTCCGCTCGATCCAGTAGTCCGGGTAAGGAAGAATCGCGCGCATGAGCGAAAACGGCCCCGCGGCGCAGCTGCCGCAGACGCGCACGGCGCGCCACCGCCGCATCGTCGACCTGCTGACCCGTCAACCCGTGCGCTCGCAGAGCCAGTTGGCCAAGCTGCTGGCCGACGACGGGCTGCTGGTGACGCAGGCGACGCTGTCGCGGGACCTGGACGAGCTGGGTGCGGTCAAGATCCGCAACTCCGACGGAGCGCTGATCTACGCCGTCCCGGCGGAGGGCGGCGACCGCACCCCGCAGGCGCCCATGGGCGAGTCCGCGAACGAGGGCCGGCTCGCCCGGCTGGCCGCCGAACTGCTCGTCTCCGCGACGGCCTCGGGCAACCTGGTCGTGCTGCGCACCCCGCCCGGTGCGGCCCAGTTCCTGGCGTCGGCGATCGACCAGTCGGGGGTGGAGGAGATCATCGGCAGCATCGCCGGCGACGACACCATCCTCGTGGTCAGCCGCGACCCGATGGGCGGCCAGGCGGTGGCCGACCACCTGCTGCAGCTGGCCCAGGGCAAGGGCTAGTGCCGCCGGACAAGCCCTTGGCCCCATCGGCCCCGGGCCGGCCGGCAGGCCGTCAGCTCGCGGACCGGGCCGCCTCGACGACGACGTCGGCCACCCGGGCCGGCTGCTCGACCAGCAGCAGGTGGCCCGCCTCGGGCACGGTCACCAGGGTGACCCCGGGGATCAGGTGCAGAGCCCGGCGCTCCACGTCCCGGAGCCCGATCTCGTCGTGGTCCCCGCGGACGACCCAGGCGGGCACCCCGCACTCGCTCAGCCGGGGGACCAGGGACGGGTACCGGTCCAGGTAGGCGTAGTAGCGGTGGACCAGCCGGCGGCAGAACTCCGGGTCGTTGTTGGCCAGGTCCGCCGCCAGCGCGTCCGCGCGGGCCGGCGGCAGCTCGTGCTTCATCAGCGTCGGCATCGCCTTCATCATCGCGCTCCAGGCCATCGGACCGAGCGCGGGCAGCCGGCCCACCTGGTCCATGATCGTGAGGAAGGTCGCCTCGTCGGCCCGGGAGAACGTCGGCGACAGCAGCACCAGCGGGCCGGAGAAGTGGCCGCCCGCGACCATCTCCAGGGCCACGTTCGCGCCGAGGCTGTGGCCCACCACCAGGTCGCAGCCCTCGGCGGCGGCGAACTCCCCCATCAGCCGCGCGTAGTTCTCCAGGTCCAGGTCCTCCGGCGGCGGCGTGCGGCCGAAGCCCGGCAGCGTCACCGCGACCAGCGCTACCCCGGCGGCCGCCGGTCCCGGCTCGGCCATCAGGTCGGCGTAGAACTCCGTCGTGCACATGCCGCCCGGCAGCAGCAGCGCCCGGTGCGCCGCGTCGGCCGGGCCCGACCTGCGGATGTCCCAGCTCTCGTCCATGGCACCAGCGTGCTACGACCACGGGGTGGTCCGCAGGTGGGCGAAGATCAGGCTCGTCTCGGTGTGCGCGACCGCCGGATGGGCGGTCAGGTGCTCGAGCACGAAGTCCCGCAGCGCGTCGGTGTCCGGGACGGCGATGTGCAGCAGGTAGTCGTCCCCCCCTGCCAGGTGATACGCCGCCAGCACCCCTGGGAGGGAAGGGACTTCGGCCGTGAAGGCCTCGATCGCGCCCCGGGTGTGGGCGTGCAGCCGCACCGCGATCATCGCCTGGATGCCGAGGCCGAGCGCGGCCGGGTCCACGTCCGCGTGGAAGCCGCGGATGACGCCGCGCTCGCGCAGCGCGCGGATCCGGCTGAGGCAGGTGGACGGGGCGATGCCCACGGCCTCGGCGATCGCGTTGTTGGGCATCCGGCCGTCGGCCGCCAGCAGGCGCAGGATGGCGCGGTCCACGGGGGCGAGTTCGGGTTGCGGATTCTTCGGCATGGCGGCCATGGTGCGGCCGGAGGCCGAAGTTCCGCAAGGTCCGGCGCGCTTCGCTCGAATCTTGTGCGGAGTGCTGGCGGTGGATCGGCAGACTCTTCACCCTGGTGCCCGTCCCCGGCCCTCGACGAGGAGGAACCATGGCTGCCCCCGACACCCGCGCCGTCCACGCCGGCCGCGCCGACCTGCGCGGGCTCGGCGTGCACGTGCCGCCGATCGACCTGTCCACCACCAACCCGCTGCCCGGCGTCGAGGCCGGTGGGGACAGCTACGAGGCACTGGCCACCGGCGGCACCCTGCCGGACGGCGGCAGTGCGGTCTACCAGCGGCTGTGGAACCCGACGACCGCCCGCTTCGAGGAGGCGCTGGCCGAACTCGAGGGCTGCGCGCAGGCGGTGGCCTTCGCCAGCGGCATGGCCGCGCTCAGCGCCTGCCTGCTGGCCGCGGGCGGCCACGTCGTCGCGGTCCGGCCGCTGTACGGGGGCACCGACCACGTCCTGGCCACCGGCCTGCTCGGCACCGAGGTCAGCTGGGCCCGGCCGGACGAGGTGGCCGCCGCGATCCGCCCCGACACCAGCCTCGTCATCGTGGAGACCCCGGCCAACCCCACCCTCGAACTGGTCGACCTCGACGCGCTCGCGGCCCAGTGCGGCGACGTCCCGCTGCTGGTCGACAACACCTTCGCCACCCCGGTGCTGCAGCAGCCGGTCCGGCACGGCGCCACGCTCGTCCTGCACAGCGCCACGAAGTACCTCGGCGGCCACGGCGACGTGCTCGCAGGCGTGGTCGCGACCAACGCCGCATGGGCGACGAAGCTGCGCGGCGTCCGGGCGCTCACCGGCGGCATCCTGCACCCGCTCGGCGCCTACCTGCTCCACCGCGGCCTGCAGACGCTGCCGCTGAGGGTCCGTCACCAGTCCGACAGCGCGGGCAAGCTCGCGGCGTGGCTGGGCACCCGGCCCGAGGTGGAGCGCGTCTACTACCCGGGCCTGCCCGAGTGCGACCCGCACCAGCTGATCGGCCGTCAGCAGACCGCCCCCGGCTCGGTGCTGGCCTTCTCCCTGCGCGGCGGTTACGCCGAGGCGGCCCGGGTTGCCGACTCCTGCCGGCTGATCACCCACGCGGTCTCCCTCGGCGGCGTGGACTCGCTGATCCAGCACCCCGCCTCGCTCACCCACCGCCCGGTCGCCCCCGAAGCCCGCCCCCACCCGAACGTGCTGCGCCTCTCGGTGGGCCTGGAGGACGTGGACGACCTCATGGCCGACCTGGGGCAGGCGCTGAGCGGGGAGTGAGCGGAGGGCGAGCGGAACACCGGAGCCGGAACGGCGTTGAGTCTTCATACGGGGTCATGCATAATTATGCCGAGCAGGGAGGCTGTTCCGCGCCGCCCGTCGTGACCCGTAGGGATGACCATGACTCAGGACGTACGCCTCTGGGGCGCCCGTTTCGCCGACGGCCCCTCGGAGGCGCTGGCCAAGCTCTCCGCCAGCGTGCACTTCGACTGGCGCCTCGCGCCCTACGACATCGCCGGTTCCAGGGCCCACGCCAAGGTGCTGCACCGGGCCGGCCTGCTGGACGACGACGAGCTGCAGCGCATGCTGGCCGGCCTCGACCAGCTGCTGGCCGACGTGGAGTCGGGCGCCTTCACCGGCACGGTCGCCGACGAGGACGTGCACACCGCGCTCGAGCGCGGGCTGCTCGAACGCCTCGGCCCGGAGCTGGGCGGCAAGCTCCGGGCCGGCCGCTCGCGCAACGACCAGATCGCGACGCTCGGCAAGATGTACCTGCGCGACCACGCCCGGATCATCGGCAGCCTGATCCTCGACCTCCAGGAGGCGCTGGTCGCCCTCGCCGAGGCCCACCCGGACACCGCCATGCCGGGCCGCACCCACCTGCAGCACGCGCAGCCGGTGCTCTTCGCCCACCACGTGCTCGCCCACGTCCAGGCCCTCGGCCGGGACGCCGAGCGGCTGCGGCAGTGGGACGCCCGGACCGCCGTCTCCGCCTACGGCTCGGGCGCGCTGGCCGGTTCCTCGCTGGGCCTGGATCCGCAGTTCGTCGCGGCGGAGCTCGGCTTCGAGGGCGGCTCCGCCGCCAACTCGATCGACGGGACGGCGTCCCGGGACTACGTCGCGGAGTTCGCCTTCGTGACGGCGATGATCGGCATCAACCTCTCCCGGATCGCGGAGGAGGTGATCATCTGGAACACCAAGGAGTTCGGCTTCATCACGCTGCACGACGCGTTCTCGACGGGCTCGTCGATCATGCCGCAGAAGAAGAACCCGGACATCGCGGAGCTGGCCCGCGGCAAGTCCGGCCGCCTGATCGGCAACCTGACCGGGCTGCTGGCCACGCTGAAGGCGCTGCCGCTGGCCTACAACCGCGACCTGCAGGAGGACAAGGAGCCGGTGTTCGACTCCTGCGACACGCTGGAGGTCCTGCTGCCCGCGTTCACCGGGATGATCGCCACGCTCACGGTCCACGAGGAGCGCCTGGAGGAGCTGGCCCCCGCCGGCTTCTCACTGGCCACGGACGTCGCGGAGTGGCTGGTCAAGCGCGGCGTCCCGTTCCGCGTCGCCCACGAGGTGGCCGGCGCGTGCGTGAAGTTCTGCGAGGCGCGGGGGATCGAGCTGTCCGACCTGACGGATGCTCAGTTCGCCGAGATCTCCCCGCAGTTGACGCCCGAGGTGCGGGAGGTGCTCTCGGTCCACGGCGCCATCGCCTCCCGCGACGGCCGCGGCGGCACGGCCCCCAGCGCGGTCGCGGTCCAACTGGCCGAGGTGAAGGCCGACCTGGCGCTCCAGCGGAACTGGGCCGACCGCAAGTAACGGCATCCGGGGGCGGGTTCGCGGTCCGACGACGGGAACCCGCCCCCGGCCCAGCCGCCCCGGGCGGGAGAGGCGGACCCTCCCCTCTAGCGCGGACCGCCCAGGTGGTCGGCCAGGGCCGCGCCCAGTTCCGCAGCCGTCGGGCGGTCGGCGGACCAGGCCACGTAGCCGTCCGGGCGGACGAGTCGGGTGGGTGCGTCAGCGACGGCCGCCTCGGTGCGGAGGAGCTGGTCGGACCAGTTGTCGGCCACGCCCTGGCCCGCTCCCACCAGCACGAACCTGCCCTCCCGCAGGGCCTCGTAGAGTCGGCCCGGCTTTCCGGCCAGGGCGAGGTCGGGTGCCCGCCGCACTCCGCCGTAGGAGATGGCGAGGCCCGAGACCATCAGTCCGCCCCGGCGCGTCACCGGGCCAAGATGGTCCGCCAGGGCCGTCGCGACGCCGCGTGCCAGCCGCGTCGTCCGGGTCTGCGCCAGCGCCACGCGGATCAGGCCGCCGGAGGTGCGCAGCACCATCGCGCCCACGGGGTGGCGCTCCGCGTGGTAGCTGTCCAGCAGCGCGTCCGCGTCCGGCGTCCAGCCCTTCACCGCCGCCGCCAGCTTCCAGCCCAGGTTGGCCGCGTCCTGCAGGCCGGTGTTCATGCCCTGGCCGCCTGCCGGCGAATGGCAGTGCGCGGCGTCGCCCGCCAGGAACACCCGGCCGTCGCGGTACCGGGGCACCTGCCGCTCGTCGCTGTGGAAGCGGGACAGCCACCGGGCCTCGCCCAGGCCGTGGTCGTCGCCGAGCACCCGCCGCACCGCTTCGCGCAGCTCCTCCTCGGTCACCGGGGCGCGGTCGTCCTGCTGGTCGTCGCGGTCCCAGGCGATGACCCGGTACCAGCCGTCCCCGAACGGGGCCATGAAGGCGAAGCCCGCGTCGTTCGCCCCGACCGTGAGCACCTCCGCCGGGGGCCGGGACAGCCGCACGTCACCGAGCATCACCGAGCTGACCACCGACTCACCCGGGTAGGGCATCCCGAGCAGCTCACGGATCCGGCTGCGCACGCCGTCCGTGCCCACCGCGTAGGAGGCCCGCACCGCCGCTCCGTCGGCGAGCGTCAACGTCACGCCCTCCGCGTCCTGCTGAAGACCCGTCACCTCCGCGCCGCGGCGCAGCTCCAGGCCCGCGTGCAGGGCGCGCCGCTCCAGCACCCGCTCCGTCTCGTACTGCGGAGTGATCAGGACGAAGGGGAACCGGGTCGGCAGCTCGCCCAACTCCACCGCCAGCCGGCCGAAGAGCCGCAGCGAGCGCAGCGCCTGGCCGGTGGTTACCAACTCGTCGGCGACACCACGGGCGTCGAGGTGCTCCAGCGTCCGCGCGTGGACGGCGAAGGCGCGTGTGAGATTCGACTCACCGTCACGTTTCTCCAGCAGCACGGTCCGCAGTCCGGCCGCCGCCAGGTCGCCCGCCAGCAGCAGGCCGGTCGGACCGGCCCCCACCACGGCGACGTCGTAGAACCCCTGCTCGAACTCCCCGTCCCTGCCCACGGCATGGTCCCTTCGAGTGTGTTCCGCCAGCACTTGGCGTGCTCACCCTAAGCCCCAACTCGGCCTGCGGACACGAGTTCCGCAGCGGCCGCGGCCTGTGAATCCGTGCCCGAAGCGAGGTTGCAAGCACGGAACGGCTGGGTAAAGGGCACTGGAACCACGCCCGGGACGGCGTCATCATCAACGGGCGGACCACACCTCCGGTCAGGGCAACCCGGTCGATCCCCTCAGACTCGCGGCCGGGCTCACGAGAAAGGGAGGAGAGCACGCATGGGCATGAGCGTGACCATCTCGGTGGCCACCGAGGACGACGCAGAGCGGATTCTCAAGCTGCAGTACCTCGCGTACCAGAGCGAGGCCGAGCTCTACGGCGACTGGGCGATCGACCCGCTGACCCAGACCCTGGACAGCCTGCGCACCGAACTGAAGGACCGTCACGTCCTGGTCGCCAGGCTCGGCCAGGAGGTCGTCGGCAGCGTCCGCGGCTGGGTGGACGCGGACGGCGTCGGCCGGATAGGGCGTCTGTGCGTGCACCCGCGGATGCAGGGTCACGGCCTGGGCACCCGGCTGCTGCGCGCCATGGAGCAGCGCCTCGGCGCCGAGGCCGTGCCGCCCACCGTGCTCCGCCTCTTCACCGGCCACCGCAGCCTGGCCAACCTCCGCCTCTACCAGCGTCTCGGCTACCAGCAGACGGCCGTGGAGGAGGTCAGCCCCAAGCTGAGCTTCATCAGCCTGGAGAAGCCGCTCGAGCAGTTCGCCGCCACCGCCTGAACCGCCCCGCGCTGTCCCACGACGGGCCCGATCGCCGCATTCGCGGTGGTCGGGCCCGTCTCGCTCCGTGGACGCGTTTTTGCTTCCTGTGTGCCTGTTCTGGTCTTATGGGCGACATGACGACGCACACGACCTACCTCACCACCGGCGCGACGCCGGCAGGTGGTCGTGGCATGCGCCTCGTAGGCGCCTGTTGTCGAATGTGCTGCTGCCAGGGCTGACGCCGCCTCAGGCCCCCAGTCCCCTGGCCTCGGACCGTCGAGGTTCCCTCCGGTTTCCGAACTCCCCTCCGGCACGACCTTCCCGTGCGCCGCGCTGTGCCGCTGCGCGCGCCCGACCAACGGAATCCCCTGTGATCACCACCACTGACCTGACCAAGGTCTTCCGCGCCGACGGGCGTGAAACGCTCGCCCTGGACGGTGTGGACCTGCACGTCCGCCCCGGCGAGGTCTACGGCGTCGTCGGCACCAGCGGCGCCGGCAAGAGCACCCTGATCCGCTGCGTGAACCTGCTGGAGCGGCCCAGCTCCGGCAGCGTCGTCGTGGACGGCCGCGAGCTGACCGCGCTCGCCCCGAAGCAGCTGCGCGAGGTCCGGCGCTCGATCGGCATGGTGTTCCAGCACTTCAACCTGCTGGCCCGGCGCACCGTCCAGCAGAACGTCGAACTCCCGCTGGAGCTGACCGGCCTGACCCGCCGTCAGCGCGCCGCCAAGGCGGCCGAGCTGCTCGACCTGGTCGGCCTCGGCGAGAAGGCGGGCAGCTACCCCTCCCAGCTCTCGGGCGGCCAGAAGCAGCGCGTCGGCATCGCCCGCGCACTGGCCGGCGACCCCAAGGTGCTGCTCTCCGACGAGGCCACCTCGGCGCTGGACCCGGAGACCACCCGCTCGATCCTGGAGCTGCTGCGCCGGCTCAACCAGGAGCTGGGCCTGACCGTGCTGCTGATCACGCACGAGATGGACGTCATCAAGTCCGTCTGCGACTCGGCGGCGCTGATGCGGCGCGGCCGCGTGGTGGAGTCCGGCACCCTGTCCGACCTGCTGGCCACGCCCGGTTCCGAGCTGGCCCGCGCACTGTTCCCGCTGGGGGAGGCGTCCGTGGAGGGCACGCTCGTCGACATCACGTTCCAGGGTGACTCGGCGGTGCAGCCGTTCATCTCGCAGCTCGCCCGGACCTACAACGTCGACATCAACATCATCGGCGCGGCCGTGGAGACCATCGGCGGCCGCCAGGTCGGCCGGATGCGCGTCCAGCTGCCGGGCGACTTCGAGGACAACGTGGTGCCGATCGGGTTCCTGCGCGAGCAGGGGCTCCAGGTGGAGATCGCGAGCGGAGCACGAGTCGTCGAGGGGGCAGCGTGACCTGGGACGAGATGCAGCCGCTGCTGACGCAGGCGACGCAGGAGACGCTCTGGATGGTCGGCATCGCCGCCCTGGCGACCGTGGTCGTCGGACTGCCGCTGGGCCTGCTGCTGGTGCTGACCGGCAAGGGCGGGCTGCTGCAGAACGCGGTCGTCAACAGGGTCGTCGGCGCCTTGGTCAACGTCGGGCGCTCGCTGCCCTTCGTCATCCTGATCGTGGCGATCATCCCGTTCACCCGCTGGGTGGTCGGCACCACCATCGGCTGGCAGGCGGCGACGGTGCCGCTGGCCGTCGGCGCCATCCCCTTCTTCGCGCGGCTGGTCGAGTCCGCCGTGCGCGAGGTGGACGGCGGACTGGTCGAGGCGGTCCAGGCGATGGGCGGCGGCACCTGGCACATCGTCAGGAAGGCGCTGCTGCCGGAGTCCCTGCCCGCCCTCGTGTCCGCGCTCACCACCACGGTCATCGCGCTGATCGGCTACTCGGCCATGGCCGGCACCGTCGGCGGCGGCGGACTGGGCACCCTCGCCATCAACTACGGCTACATGCGGTTCGAGACGACCTTCATGTGGGTCATCGCGGCCGAACTGGTCGTCCTGGTCACGCTGGTGCAGCTGCTGGGCGACGGCATCGCCCGCCGCATCGACCACCGGCGCGGCACCGCCGGCCGGAGGGTGACGCTGCGTCAGTTCGTCCCCACCGGCACGGTGCAGGCCACTCGGACCGCCGACTCACGCCCTGCCGACCCACAGACTTCCGCGGCTGACGCGGAGACCGAGGCCCGCGAGGCGGAGCGACCCTCCGTCGCCGCGCGCTGAACCAACCGAAGTAGAAAAGCAAGAGAGGCACTTTTCGTGCGCACGTCCGCCAAGTTCACCGTCACCGCGGCCACCGCCGCAGCCGCCGCCCTCGCCCTCACCGCGTGCGGGAGCAGCTCCTCCTCGACCTCCTCCGCCGGCAAGGCGGACCAGCCGCTCGTGGTCGTGGCCAGCCCCACTCCGCACGCGCAGATCCTCGAGTACATCGAGAAGAACCTGGCGGCCAAGGCGGGGCTGAAGCTGCAGGTCAAGGTGGTCACCGACTACGTCACCCCGAACACCGCGGTCCAGGACGGCTCGGCCGACGCCAACTACTTCCAGCACGTCCCCTACCTCGACGACTTCAACAAGACGCACGGCACGGACATCGTCTCCGTCGAGACGGTCCACCTGGAGCCGCTGGGCCTGTACTCCAACAAGGTCAAGTCGGTCGCCGCGCTCGGCAACGGCGCCACCGTCGCCCTGCCCAACGACGCCACCAACGAGGGCCGGGCGCTCAAGCTGCTCGCGGACAACGGCCTGATCACCCTCAAGGCGGGGGCGGGTGCCAAGGCCACCCCGGCCGACGTCGCGTCCAACCCGAAGAACCTCAAGTGGAAGGAGCTGGACGCCGCCCAGCTCCCGCGCTCGCTCAGCGACGTCGACGCCGCGGTGATCAACGGCAACTACGCGCTCGACGCCAAGCTGAACCCGGCCAAGGACGCCCTGGTGCTGGAGAAGGCCGCGAACAACCCGTACGCCAACATCCTCGCCGTCAAGAAGGGCAACGAGAACGACCCCCGGGTGCAGAAGCTGGCGCAGCTGCTGCACTCGCCCGAGGTGAAGAAGTACATCGAGACCACCTTCTCGGGTTCGGTCATCCCCGCGTTCTGACGCGTCGTCGGCTGACGCCCGCGGTGGCGGAGTAGCCTCGTCCGACCTGCACCGGCCCGGTGCGCCGAAGGCGCGCCGGGCCGGAAGGGTGACGCGGGTCCCCTACCTGGAGCATGATCGTTCCTATGAACAGCAGTGCGCGCGGCGGCGGTTCGGCACCGGCCTTCCCCGAGATCACCATCAACACGGAACGGCTCACGCTGCGCGCGCTCGAACCCGCGGACGCCGAACTGGTCGCGGAGCTCTACTCCGACGAGCTGTCCCGGCAGTGGACCACGGTTCCCCAGCCGTACGGCTCCGCCGAGGCGGAGGCCCTGGTGACGGGCGGGAAGGGCTTCGCGCTCGGGGTGACCGAGTTCCTGACACAGCGTCTGGTCGGCGTGCTGCGGCTGCGCGCGACGGACTGGCGGCTGCGGGCGACGGAGGCCGTCGTCGTCATCGCGCCCTGGGCCCGGGGGGAGGGCTACGCAGGAGAATCGATCCTGGCGGTGGCGCAGTGGCTGTTCGAGGACCAGAAGTTCGAACGCCTGGAGCTCAGGACTGCGTCCGGCAACGCGGCAGCCCTGCAGGTCGCGCAGAAGATCGGCTGCGTGAGCGAGGGCGTGCTGCGCGGCGCGTGGCTCGACCGCGCGCCCGACGCCCCACCGGGTTCCCGCTCCGACGTGATCGTCTGGAGCCTCCTCCCCGAGGACTTCCTGTAGTTGCACCCCCTCAGGCGGCGCAGCCGCCAGGGGCGCGGGGATCCCCCACCCTTCGGGCGCGAGGTGCCCACTGGGCGACCAGCCCACCACCGACGGGCGTCCGTCCCCGAGCAACGGGGCGAACCTCCGTCCGTGGTGGGCTGGTCGCGCAGTTCCCCGCGCCCCTGGCGGCTGCGCCGCCTG
>NZ_JBHSQJ010000095.1:91987-102101 GCF_042658505.1 Streptacidiphilus monticola
TGGGTGCAACCGGCTGCGCTAGTCTCGCTGGCGCAGCGCAGATGGTGACCATGGGGCAGGGGGTAGCGGGCCAGTGGCCGATCGGGTGACCGTGGTGGGGTGGGACGGTTCGCCGTTGAGTCAGGCCGCGCGGGCCGCGCTCGACGCGGCGACCCTGGTCGCGGGGCCGACCCGGCACCTTGAGCAACTCCGGGTTCCCGCCTCTGCCGAGCGCCTCGCGCTCGGCAGCATCGAACTCGCCGCCCGCCGCATCGCCGAGCACCGGGGTGCGGCAGTCGTCGTCGCCGACGGCGACCCCGGGTTCTTCGGGGTGGTGCGCACGCTCCGCCGCCCCGAGTTCGGGCTGGAGATCGAGGTGCTGCCGGCCGTCTCCTCCGTCGCCGCCGCCTTCGCCCGGGCCGGGATGGCCTGGGAGGACGCCCAGATCGTGAGCACCCACAACCGCGGGCTCCGACGGGCCGTCAACATCTGCCGCGCCCACCCGAAGGTGGCCGTGCTCACCTCGCCCGGCGCCGGGCCCACCGAGCTCTCGCTCATGCTGCGGGACGTGCACCGCACCTTCGTGGTCTGCGAGGCGCTCGGCAGCGCCGACGAGAACATCACCGTGCTCACTTCCGACCGGGTCGCGGACCACGTCTGGCGCGAGCCGAACGTCGTGCTCGTGGTCGGCGGGTCGGGGCGCAACTCCGCCACTGCGGTGAGCAGCTGGCTCGCCGGGCGGGGCGTGGACTTCCCCGGCCGGGTGCGCGGCTGGGCGCTGGAGACGCACGCCGCCGCCGAGGAGGACGACCCCGAACTGCCCGCCGCCGTCCGGGCGCTGGTGCTGGCCCGGCTCGGCGCCCGGCCCGGGGACCTGGTCTGGGACGTGGGCGCCGGGACCGGCAGCCTCGCCGTCGAGGCGGCCCGCACCGGGGCCGCCGTCATCGCGGTGGAGCGGGACGCCGACGCCTGCGCCCGGATCGACGTCGAGGCGCGCCGCGTCGGCGTCGAACTGCAGACCGTGCCCGGCCGCGGTCCCGCCGCGCTGGCCGAACTGCCGGAGCCCGACGTGGTGTTGCTGCGCCAGGGCGGCGAGCTGCTGCGCGCCTGCCTGGCCCGGCGGCCCGAGCGGATCGTCGTGGTCCCGGACGGGCTGCACCAGGTCGAGGAGGTCCGGCGCGCGTTCAGCGAGGCCGGCTACGCCGTGGACGGCACGCTGCTGCAGGCCGCGCCGCTGCGCGAACCCAGCGGCGGGGGCGGCGGCCTGCTCGGTCCCGCCCAGCCCGTGTTCGTCCTCTGGGGCGACCGCTGAGACCTGCGGTCGGACGCCGGACGGGTGTTCCCGCAGAGCGGACGGGGCGTCTGACTGTCCGTCGGGGCCGGTAGGCTGACGCATCGTTCTCCGTGAACCGGTCGTGGCGCTGCGCAACGTGGCACAGCCCACAGTCGAGGCCGGGCGTGCGGGTTCGCATCCGGGCCGGTCGGCCCGGAAGAATGCCTTCGAGTCCGGGGCGGGTCGTGCCGCTTGCCCCGGTTCTGTCGTTGTTGTTGACGGTGGGCCGGTTCGCCGGGTCGCCGCAGCACAGGCGGGGAGACGACCGGCACAGCCGCCGGCGGGTCCCTGAACGCGCCGCCAAGGACGCCACGCGGCCCTGGAAGGAGCCAGAGAGATGAGCGAAACCGGCAACGTCCCGCACGCGGGCCAGGTGCCCGGAGTCGAGGGGGAGCAGGGCTTCCACCCCGGCCCCTACGCGCCCGAGCCCACCCACGTCCAGGCCGTCCGGCCCGCTTACACCTTCCTGGACGACGAGGACGAGGGCGAGGACGAGCTGCTCATGCCGAGCCCGCAGGGGGCCTGGAACGACGCCGCGCGGGCCGAGGCCCCGGCACCGCAGCCGGTGGCTCCCGCGGAGCCCCACCAGGTCGAGGGCCAGCACCTCGGCGCGCCGGTGGCCGAGGGGCAACCGATGGCCCCGTCTTGGCCGCCGCTGACTCCGCCGCCCGCGTACCCGACGGAGGGTCAGGTCCCGGCCCCTGCCGAGCCGATCGTGGCACAGCCGGTCCCCGAGCAGCCCCCGGCAGCCCCGCAGACCGAACCCGTGCCCGTTGCCTTCCCGGCGGAGCCGGTCGCGGCTCCTGCGGCCGCCGATCCGCTGACCGATCCACTGACCGGTCCGCCGCCGCCCGTCGCGGAGGCGGTCCCGGTGGAGCAGTTCCAGCCGCAGCAGGCCGAACCGCAGGCCCAGGAAGCGCAGGCCCAGGAAGCGCAGGCCCAGGAAGCGCAGGCCCAGGAGCCGCAGCGGCGCCCGCTGCACGCCGGACCGGCCATCCCTGACCCGTCGCTGATGACCGGTCAGGTTCCCGTCCGCTCGCTGGCGGACCGAGGCCCGAGCAGCGGCAGCGTCCAGATCCCGAACCCCGGCACACCGCCGCAGGGCACCTCCGTGGCGTCGCCCGCCCAGGGCCACACGCTCGCCGGGCCGGAGTACCTCGACCAGACCGCGACCTTTGGCGAATCGGTTGTGCGCCCGGCGGTGGTGGGCACCCTCGACGCCCCGGCCGCCGCCCAGCCCGGTCCTGCCGTGGCCGCTCCGGTGGCGGAGGCGAGCGCGTCCGTCCCGGCGCAGATCCCCTCACCCGAGAGCACGCTCGGTGGCGCCCCCGCCGAGCCGGTCATCCCCGCCCAGGGGGCGGCCCCGGACTTCGCGCAGAGCCGCATCGCGGCCTTCGTCGCCCCGCCGACGGCCGCCCCGGCGGCCGGACCTGACGACACGTCGGCCGGCACCGGCGAGTTGCGCGCGGACTCCCCGCAGCCCGAGCCCGCCGCCGAGGCGGCCCCCGAGGTCTTCGCGGTCTCCACGGAGGGCGTGGCGCAGGCCGTCGTCCCGGCCGAGCCCGTCCCCGGCGCGGAGCCGACCCCGGCGGAGGGGGGCACGGCACCCGTCGCCGCCCAGGCGGCGGCCGAGCCGGTAGCCCAGACGGCGGCCGCCGCGGAGGCCGCCCAGCCCGAGGTCCATGCCGTGGAGCCGGAGCCGGTTCCGGTGCCGGAGGCTGTCGCGGAGCCCGTGGTTGAGGCCCCGTCAGCTGTGGCCGAACCGGCGGTCGCGCCCGACGCGATGCTCCCGGCCGAGCCCGTGGCGGCCGTCGAGACCACGGCGGTCGCCCCGGAGGCGGTTGTCGAGCAGCAGCCGACCGAGGCCGTCGCGGCGAAGGCCGTCGCTCCCGCCGGACCGGAGGCGGAGGTCCCCGCCGAGGCCGTCCCCGTCGCCGAGGAGGCACCCGTGGCCGCGGTTCCGGCGCAGTCCGAGCCGGCTGACGCCGTCCCCACCGAGGCGCCCGTCTCCGCCGAGACCCCCGCGGAGACGGACGAGGCGGGCGCCGCCGACGTCCCCGAGGGCGAGGCCGCGCCCGGCTACGAGGACGACGTCCGGGCCGCCGTGCACCGGGTGATGCGCGAGCGCCGCGACATCCGCAACGGCTTCCGCAGCGACCCGATCCCTCACGAGGTGCTGATCCGGGTCCTGGAGTCCGCGCACACCGCGCCCAGCGTCGGCTACTCGCAGCCCTGGGACTTCGTCGTCATCCGTTCGGCCAAGACCCGGGCCCGGATGCACGAACTGGCGGAGCGTCAGCGCGACATCTACGCCGAGTCGCTGCCCAAGGGCCGGGCCAAGCAGTTCAAGGCGCTGAAGATCGAGGCGATCCGGGAGACCCCGGTCAACATCGTCGTCACCGCCGACCGCACCCGCGGCGGGCGGCACACGCTGGGCCGGCACACCCAGCCGCAGATGGCCCCGTACTCCGCCGCGCTCGCGGTGGAGAACCTGTGGCTCGCCGCCCGGGCCGAGGGCCTGGGCGTCGGCTGGGTCAGCTTCTTCGACGAGGAGGAGCTGGTCCGCGAGCTCGGCCTGCCGGAACACCTGGAGGTCGTCGCCTACCTCTGCGTCGGCTACGTCGACGAGTTCCCCGAGGAGCCGGAGCTGGCACAGGCCGGCTGGGCGAAGAAGCGCCCGCTGTCCTGGGTGGTGCACGAGGAGACCTACGGCCGCCGCGCCCTGCCGGGCGAGGAGCCGCACAGCGTGCTGCAGGAGACCCTGCGCGGCATCCGCCCGCTGGACGCCAAGGCGCTCGGCGAGGCGTGGGACCGGCAGAAGCGGATGACCAAGCCGGCCGGTTCGCTGGGCATGCTGGAGATAATCTCCGCGCAGCTGTGCGGTCTGTCGCGCAAGTGCCCGCCGCCGATCCCGGAGCCCGCGTGCGTCGCGGTCTTCGCGGGCGACCACGGCGTGCACGCCCAGGGCGTCACCCCCTGGCCGCAGGAGGTCACCGCGCAGATGGTGGCCAACTTCCTCGCGGGCGGCGCGGTCGTCAACGCCTTCGCGAACCAACTCGGCGCCGAGGTCTGCGTGGTGGACGTGGGCGTCGCGGCCGAGCTGCCCCCGGCGATCGACTCCGGCCGGACCACCGGCCTGCTGCCGCGCAAGGTCCGCCCCGGCACCGGGGACATGACGCAGGGTCCGGCGATGACCCGCGAGGAGGCGATGCGGGCCATCGAGGTCGGCATCGAGACCGCGCGGGACCTGGTGGCCGCGGGCAACAAGTGCCTGGTGACCGGGGACATGGGCATCGCCAACACCACGGCGTCCGCCGCCCTGGTGTGCGTCTTCACCGGCGAGGACCCGGCCAACGTCACCGGCCGCGGCACGGGCATCGACGACGAGACGCACGCCCGCAAGGTCGCGGTCATCCGCCAGGCGCTCGCGCTGCACCGCCCGGACCCGTCCGACCCGATCGGCGTTCTGGCGGCGGTCGGCGGCCTGGAGCACGCGGCCATCGCGGGCTTCCTGCTGGGCGCGGCGAGCCTGCGCACCCCGGTGATCCTGGACGGGCTGATCGCGGGTTCGGCCGCCCTGGTCGCCAAGGCCATCGCGCCCGAGGTGCAGGCGGCCTGCATCGCCGGCCACCGGTCGGCGGAGCCGGGCCACAAGGCCGCTCTCGCGAAGCTGGGGCTGCGCCCGCTGATCGATCTGGACCTCCGGTTGGGCGAGGGCACGGGTGCGCTCCTGGCCCTGCCCCTGGTCCAGTCCGCCGCCCGCGCGATGCACGAGGTCGCCACCTTCGACTCCGCCGGCGTGACCGAGAAGCCGTAAGTTGCACGTCCCCCCGGGGCGTTGAGGGAGGAACTGCGCGAGCACCGCGCCACCCAGGGAGGTCCGGCCCGCATGCCGGGCGTCTCCCTCTCCGGGTGGCCGGTCGCGCAGTCCTCGCGCCCCCGGGTGGTCGCCCCCTGATCCTGGAGAGAACGCCATGCGCAGCCAGCTCGACGACGTGACACCGCCGTACCTCGTGGGGCTGCGGCTGGAGGGGCGGAAGGTCGTGGTCCTCGGCGGGGGGCAGGTGGCCCAGCGTCGCCTGCCGACGCTCATCGCCGCGGGCGCCCGGATCGACCTGATCGCGCCGGAGACCACACCCGCCGTCCAGGCGATGGCCGACGCGGGCGAACTGGTGTGGCATCAGCGAGCGTACGCGCCGGGCGACTTGGCGGAAGCCTGGTACGTCCTGGTCGCCACGGGCGACCCCGAGGCCAACGCCGCCGCGTCCGCCGAGGCCGAGGCGAACCGCGTCTTCTGTGCCCGGAGCGACGACGCCACCGCCGCCTCCGCCTGGACCCCCGCCTCGGGGCGGCACGGCGCCACCACCGTGGCCGTCACCTCCGGCGACCCGCGGCACTCGGCCGCGCTCCGGGACGCCGTCGTCGCCGGGTTGCGGGACGGCTCCCTCGCCGCCGCCCACCACCGCGGGCACCGGGGCGGCGTCGCCCTCGTCGGCGGGGGCCCCGGGGATCCGGAGCTGATCACCGTCAAGGGCCGCCGCCTGCTCGCGGAGGCGGATGTCGTGGTCGCCGACCGGCTGGCCCCGCGCGAGCTGCTGGAGGAGTTGCCGCCCTCGGTCGAGGTCATCGACGCGTCCAAGATCCCCTACGGCCGCTACATGGCCCAGGAGGCCATCAACGCCACCCTGGTCGAGCACGCCAAGCAGGGGAAGTTCGTGGTCCGGCTCAAGGGCGGCGACCCCTTCGTCTTCGGCCGCGGCATGGAGGAGGCGCTCGCCTGCGCCGAGGCGGGGATCCCGGTCACCGTCGTGCCGGGCATCTCCAGCTCCATCAGCGTCCCCGGCGCCGCGGGCATCCCGGTCACCCACCGGGGGGTGACCCACGAGTTCACCGTCATCTCCGGGCACGTCGCCCCGGAGGACCCCCGGTCCCTCGTCAACTGGGAGGCGGCGGCCCGGATGCAGGGCACGCTCGTGCTGCTGATGGCCGTGGAGCGGATCGCGGCCATCGCCGCCGCGCTCGTCGCGGGCGGGCGTTCACCGGAGACCCCGGTCGCCGTCGTCCAGGAGGGCACCACCGCCGCCCAGCGCACGGTCCGGGCCACGCTCGCCACCGTCGCGGACGTCGTCGCCGCGGAGGGCGTCCGGCCCCCGGCCGTGGTCGTCGTCGGCGACGTGGTGGCTCTGGCAGGCTGAGCACGTGGCCGAACCGATCGCCCTGCACGACCCGGAGGACCCCCGGCTGCACGACTACGTGCACCTCACCGACGTGGCCCTGCGCAGCCGCACCGAGGTGGCCGAGGGCCTGTTCATCGCCGAGGGCGAGAAGGTGATCCGGCGCGCGCTCCGCGCCGGGTACCCGATGCGCTCGATGCTGCTGTCGCAGAAGTGGCTGGGCGTCATGGGCGACGTCATCGAGGCGGCCGAGGCCCCGGTCTACGTCGTCGAGCCCGCTGTGGCCGAACAGGTGACGGGGTATCACGTGCACCGCGGCGCGCTCGCGGCCATGGCCCGGAAGCCGCTGCGACCGGTCGCGGACCTGCTGGCGGACGACGTGCGGCGGGTCGCCGTCTTCGAGGACCTGGTGGACCACGCCAACATCGGCGCGGCCTTCCGCAACGCCGCCGCGCTCGGCGTGGACGCCGTCCTCCTCACTCCGCGCTGCGCGGACCCGCTCTACCGGCGCTCGGTGAAGGTCTCGATGGGCGGCGTCTTCGCGGTGCCGTGGACCCGTCTCGTGTCCTGGCCCGCCGACGTCGAGGTGGTGCGCGCGCACGGCTTCACCGTGGCCGCCCTCTGCCTGGCCGACGACTCGGTGTCCCTGGACGAGCTGGCGGCCCGCTCCCACGAGCGGCTCGCGCTGGTCTTCGGCAGCGAGGGGCCGGGGCTGACCGAGGGGGCGCTGCGGGCGGCCGACGTCCGGGTCCGCATCCCCATGGACGCCGGCGTCGACTCGCTCAACGTCGCCGCCGCCTCGGCGGTCGCCTTCTACGCCACCCGCCGCCCCGGCTGACGGTCCGTCAGTGGCGGTGCTGCCCGATGAAGAAGAGCAGCATGATGAAGCCGCCGAAGACGTGCAGGCCGATCACGTAGATGAAGGCGCGGACCCAGACGCCCTTGCTGATGGCCTTGCGGTTCCGCTGGTCGGTGTCGGCCACCGTGCGGTCGGCGCGGCCGCCGTCAGGGCCGCGGCCGGGCGGTTCGCCGGGGCCTCCGCTGCCGGGGAGGTCGGCCGGGGTCACCGTGCGGCTCCGATGGTGTCGGCCGGGCCGGCGTCGCGCAGCTCGTCCAGCAACTCCTGCTGACCGGCGATCAGGTCGGTGAGAATCCGCCGGGCCGCCCGCATCAGCTCGGCAACGTCGGTGCCGGCCAACTGGTAGACGACGGTGTCCGCCTCGCGGGTGGAGGTGACGATCCCGGAGCGGCGCAGCACCGCGAGCTGCTGGGAGAGGTTCGACCGCTCCACCTCGATCCGCGCCAGCAGGTCGCGCACGGGCATGGGCCCGTCCTGGAGCAGCTCCAGCACGCGGATGCGCACGGGATGGCCGAGCATGCGGAAGAACTCCGCCTTGGCCTGGTACAGCGGGACCGGCATGCTCTCAACTCCCCGCTGGCCGCCTCGTCCGGATACGCGGAGCACTCTTGCATGAAGTGAAGAACTTTTCAATTCAGCGTTCGGTGGCCTGCCCGGCGACGGTCGTGGGGGCGGGGCTGACGCGGCCTCAACTGCGCGGCGGCGCGGACCATCCCGTGGTGTGCCACTCCGGCGCGGCGTCGCGGTCGGCCGCCGGGATGCGGTGGGCCCGGAGCGCGGTGGTGATGTCGGCGTGGCTCGCGGTGGCCCCCAACCCGTCCGCGCCCTCGGGCGCGGCGGCGAACTCGAGCGGCCGGCCCTCGGCCGTGAACAGCTCGACGGCGGTGCGGACGGCCTCGCGGCCGTCGTCCGACCAGCCGGTCAGCGAGGTGAGATCCAGGACCAGGGGCCCTTCGCAGCGGGCGAGGGCCCAGCGGACCGCCCCGCCGAAGCGCGGCGCCGCCGCGTCGCCGAGGTAGCCGGAGATCCGCAGGATGCCGACGTCCCGCACGTTCTGGAAGTGCCACTGAATGGTCACGCCTCCGCCTTTCCGCGTTCGCCGGGGAGTCCCGACGTTAGCATCGGGCGATGTGAAGAATCCTTCAATCGGGTCGCGGGGCCGCGCTACTTGCCCTGCGGGCGGATGCTGCGCCATGGTGCGGGCGAGAAGGGAGTACGGACATGAGCGGTGAACTCGCGCGGCTGCGTGCCCGGGTGGCCCGGCTGACGGCGGATGCCCCCGTGGTCGCGGTCCGGGCGCGGCTGTCGGTCGTGGGCGAGGGGCGGCAGCGCACCGCCGTCGGCCAGGTGAACGCCGAGATCGGCGGCCGCCGGGTGCGGGTACAGGTCGCGGCGCAGCAACTGCGCGCGGCCGCCGACAGATTGGCGTCCCGGCTGGGCGAGCGGGTGCCCCAGGCGCTGGGCGGCTGGAGCCCCCGGGCCTGGACCGGCACGCAGACGCCGACGGGCCCGGTCGCGCCGGCGATCACCCGGGTGAAGACCCCCGAACTGGTCTGGTGCGACCCGGACGCGGCCGTGATGACCATGGACGCCATGGACTACGACGTCCACCTGTTCACCGATCCGGAGACGGAGGCGGACGCCGTCGTCTACCGGGGGCCGTTCGGCTACCGGCTGACCCGGATCCTGCCCGCGGGCCGACCGGTGCGCACACGCATCCCGCTGACCGAGGACGCGCAGCCGGCGCCGCGGCTGACGGACGCTCAGGCCCTGGCGCGGCTGCGGGAGTCGGGGCTGGCGCACCTCTTCTACGCGGACCCGGCGGAGGGCTACGGCCGCGTCCTCTACCGCCGCTACGCCGGCGGCTTCGGCCTGATCGCCGGGGCCAGCTGAGCGTTCCCGGGCTGCGGGGTCCCCACGTCAGCCCGGAGGGGCGTCCGTCAGCCGGACGCCGCTCCGGGCCAGGACTCCTTCATGGTGCCCTTCGGGGCGACGGTGAAGCGCGTCGTGCTCACGGCGGCGTCCCCGCTCGTCGAGGGCACCCGCTCCTCCCGGACGATCGCCCCGCGGTCGATGCGCCACACCCCGGTCCCGTTCGGGTCACCGGTGGACGCGTGCGCGGCCAGCAGAACCGGTTCTGCACTGTGCAGCCCGTACAGCTCGACCATGTCCTGCGGCGCCGCGCCCTCGTGCCGGGTCAGCACCACCACCGCCGCCGGCGCGCCGCCGTAACGGGCGGGGAGTACGGCGGTCAGGGTCACCGGCGCCCCGCTCCCGGCCGACCGGCCCTGGACCAGGTCGATGCGGGAACCGTCGGAGGGGTCCTGGTAGCTGCGGTTGTTCCAGTCCACGGGGGGGACGGCCCGGTCGGCCGCCGCGGCGACCACCCCGGAGGCCACCGCGCCCGGGCTCGGGGCCGCCGTCGCCGCCGCCGAGGCACCGGACGAAGCGGCGGTGGACGACGCGGCGGGGCGCTCGTCGAGACCGCGCGCCTGCTTGCTCTCACAGCCCTGCGCGGCGGCGATCGCCAGGGCCGCCGCGGCCGTCACCGTGACGAAGACGATGAGCCGCTGCCGCATCATGCGTCTGCGCCGGGCAGCGGCGCTCGCCCCGGCGGGTCGCGCGGGCGGGGGCGTGCGCTGCCCACCGGCCGCCGGTCTCCGTGCCACAGGCGGGCGCGCGCCCCGCTCCTCCGCGCCGGACGCGGAGGAGTGCGCCTGCGAGGAGCGCGAACGCGCGTCCCCCAAAGGCGCCCTGACGGGCCGTCGG
>NZ_JBHSQJ010000096.1:0-351 GCF_042658505.1 Streptacidiphilus monticola
AAAAGATCCTGGCATCCGGCAGTGATGGCAAATCTGATGCGTCAGGCACAGGAGGAAGATTACCGCCGGGAGCAGATGGCAGAGCTTGAGCGTTCAGCCCGGTCACATTTTGCGGATATCGGAGGAGAGGATGGCGGTTAAGCGTACCCGTTTTTTAGGTATCCGGGTGACCGATGGGGAGTACCAGCAGCTGCTGGAGCGCTGCAATGGAAGGCAACTGGCGGTGTGGATGCGGGAAACCTGTCTCGATACGCGCCCGGCGCGGTCGTTGCGGCTGCCGTCCATCGATCCGGTTTTGCTGCGCCAGCTTGCCGGGATGGGGAACAACCTCAACCAGATCGCCCGGAAAAT
>NZ_JBHSQJ010000096.1:378-538 GCF_042658505.1 Streptacidiphilus monticola
GGCCGCGCTGATGGCCATTGATGCCGAACTCGAGCGGCTGCGGCATGCCGTGCTGGAAAAGGGGGCAGACGATGATCGTTAAGTTTCATCCGCGAGGGCGAGGCGGCGGTGCCGGGCCGGTGGATTATCTGCTGGGGAAAGACCGCCAGCGCGACGGGGC
>NZ_JBHSQJ010000097.1:0-15103 GCF_042658505.1 Streptacidiphilus monticola
CCCGCAAGGGCCGCGCCTCCTACCTCGGCGCACGCAGCGTCGGCCACGAGGACCCGGGCGCGTCCTCGTCCGCGCTGCTGGTCGAGGCGCTGGCGGAGGCGGCCAAGGGGTAGCCCGGGCGGGAGCAGCGTTAGGCGCACCTTTAGGGGCGCGGGGCAGGGTGCGAGTGGCGCTCTGCCCCGCGCCCCTCGGTGTTCACCCGGCCGAAGTTGACGGAAGCCCGCGCGGGCTCCATGATGAGCGAAAACAGTCGCGATGTATCGCGTTTAGTTGGGGGATGCAGTCAAATGAACCTCGGTCGGCGGTTGGCCGCCATACCAAGTGGGCGTCGCAGCAAGTGGGTCGTGCTGGTCGCCTGGATCCTGCTGCTGGTGGCGCTCGGTCCCCTCGCGGGCAAGCTGACCGGGGCGGAGGACAACCAGGCGCAGAGCTGGCTGCCCGGCAGCGCGGAGTCCACCAAGGTCCTCAAGCTGCAGGACCAGTTCAGCTCCACCCAGTCCGCCACCGCCGTCGTCGTCTACACCCGCGACAGCGGCATCACCGCCGCCGACCAGGCGAAGGCCGCGGCGGACGCCAAGAGCTTCGCCTCGGCCCCGCACGTGCAGGGCACGATCACCGGTCCGGCGCCGAGCCAGGACGGCAAGGCGCTGGTCACCACCGTTCCCATCGACACGGCCAAGGGCGGCTGGAACAACCTCGGCCCCGCCGTCGACAAGATCCGGTCCACCGCGACCACCGGCGACCCGGGCCTGAGCGCCCACGTCACCGGTCCCGGCGGCATCGGCGCGGACCAGAGCAAGGCGTTCTCCGGCATCGACGGAACCCTGCTGTACTCGACCCTCGCCGTCGTGATCATCCTGCTGCTGCTGACCTACCGCAGCCCCGTGCTGTGGCTGCTGCCGCTGGTCGCCTCGGGTGTCGCGCTCACCGTCGCGCAGGCCGTCATCTACCTGCTGGCGGACCATGCCGGGCTCACGGTCAACGCGCAGAGCGCGGGCATCCTGCTGGTGCTGGTGATCGGCGCCGGCACCGACTACGCGCTGCTGCTGGTCGCCCGCTACCGCGAGGAGTTGAGGCGCCATCAGGACCGGCACGAGGCCATGGCGGAGGCCCTGCACCGGGCCGGACCGGCCGTCTTCGCCAGCGCCGCGACCGTGGCCGTCTCCATGCTCTGCCTGCTGTTCGCCGAGATGAACTCGACCGCCGGCCTCGGCCCGGTGCTCGCGATCGGCGTGGTCGTCGCGCTGACCGCGATGCTGACGCTGCTGCCCGCGCTGCTGGTGATCACCGGCCGCTGGATCTTCTGGCCGGTCAAGCCCGCCTACGGCACGCCCGAGCCGACCGAGAGCGGCATCTGGGCCCGTATCGGCGGCCGCATCGGGGGTCGTCCGCGGACGGTCTGGATCACCACCACGCTGGTCCTCGGCGCCTTCGCGCTGGGCCTGCTCGGCCTGAAGGCGGACGGCCTGTCCACGGCCGGCGCGTTCACCGGCAAGCCCGACTCCGTCGTCGGCCAGACCGTCCTCACCGAGCACTTCCCCGGTGGCCAGGGCGCCCCCGTCATCGTCATCTCCAACGCGGGACCGGCGGCGCAGGTCGCGGCCAAGCTGGGCGAGGTGCCGGGTGTCGCGCAGGTCAACCAGCCGGTGGTGAAGGGCCAACTCGCCTACATCACGGCGGTGGTGAAGTCCTCGCCGGACAGTCAGGACGCCAAGGACACCGTCGACCGCGCCCGCGCCGCGACGCACGCGGTGCCCGGCGCGGACGCCCGGGTCGGCGGCAACACCGCGGTCATGCTCGACACCGAGCGGGCGTCCGCGCACGACGACAAGGTGATCATCCCGATCGTCCTCGCCGTGGTGCTGCTGATCCTGGGCCTGCTGCTGCGAGCGGTGGTCGCGCCCCTGGTCCTCATCGCGACCGTGGTGCTCTCCTTCGCGTCGGCGCTGGGCATCAGCTCGCTCGCGTTCAACCACCTGTTCCACTTCGAGGGCGCGGACAGCTCGTTCCCGCTGTTCGTCTTCGTCTTCCTGGTGGCCCTGGGCATCGACTACAACATCTTCCTGATGACCCGGGTGCGGGAGGAGGCGGTCCACCGCGGCACCAAGACGGGCGCGCTGGCCGGCCTGGCGGCGACCGGCGGCGTGATCACCTCGGCAGGCCTGATCCTCGCGAGCACCTTCGGTGTCCTCGGCACGCTGCCGGTGGTCGGCTTCGCGGAGATCGGCTTCGCGGTCTGCCTCGGCGTCCTGCTCGACACCTTCGTGGTCCGGTCGGTCCTGGTGACCGCGCTGGCCATGGACATCGGCAACCGGCTGTGGTGGCCCTCCCGCCTCGCCCGCGAAGCGGGCGAGGGCGTGAAAGCCCCGCTGACCCCGAGGGAGAACGTCCCGAGCTGACCCTTCGGGGCCCCGCCAGGGGGCCTTCAGGGGCCTTCACGGGCGCGAGGATCCCCACCCTTCGGGCGGGAGGTGCCCCCAGCGCGAGCAACACACCACCCGGGGAGGTCCCGGCCCGCTCCATGGGGTCGAACCTCCCCGGGTGGTTGGTTGCTCGCGCAGTTCCTCGCGCCCCTGAAGGCCGTGGCGGGCCCCTGAAGGCCCCCCTGGCAGGGCCCCTAGCGGGGGTTGAGGTCGGCGATGACGGTGCAGCTGCCCGGGGCGATCTCGGTGAAGCCCGCGTCGCGGACGACCGGCAGGTCGCGGGTGAGCAGGTCGGCCCACCGCTCGGGAGCTGCCTCTCGCACCGCGAGGGCGAAGCCCTCGTCGCGCCAGGCAGCTCGGGCCACCGGGGCCAGCGTCCACCACGCGAGCTGCGCGCCATGCCCCACCTGCGCCATCGCCTTCCCCGTCGACATCCGCAGTTCGGGGTTGAGCCACAGCACCGGCAGGCCCGCCGCCGGCTCCTCGGGCGGCTGAGGGTCCGTCAGCTCCGTTCCGGAGACCTGCAGTCGGGCCAGGTCCTTCGGCCAGCCGTCCAGCGGGATCGGCGGGAAGACGCGGACCTCGGCCGCCTTGCCCGTCACGGTCAGGCCGGGGAGGGCCTCCGCGCGGCGCCACTCCGCGCCGCGCGCGCGGCGCACGACCTTGCGGATCCGGGCGTCCTCCCAGGCCCTGACCGCCTCGTGCCATTCGCCGTCCGGCTCGGTCACCCGGGGGTCGGCGAGCAGGGCGAGGACCGCGCGGGCCGCCGTCTCCAGCGCGTCGGTGTGCGACGGAGGCTCGGCCCGCTCGATCCTCGCGACGAGCGGAAGGACGTACTGGGGCGCGGCGTCGCGGTCGGCCGCGCGGTCCCGGAAGGGGCTCTCACTGCTGGTGGTCACCCCTTCAGTCTCTCAAGCCTCAGCCGGTGATCCTGTTGAAGATCTTGGAGTAGGCCCAGCCGGTCTTCTTGTCGTAGCTGTGCACCTCCCAGAAGGCCAGCTCCTGCACGCCCTTGCTCGCGGCGAAGGACTCCAGGGTCTTGGCGTTGGACTGGGTGAAGTTCTCGTTGTCGTCGTTCTGGCCGGCGATCGGCGTCAGGCCGAGGGTGTGCCAGGCCGAGGACGCGGACACCCCGTACAGGCTCGCCAGCTGCTTCTCGGTGCCGTTCGCCGCCGACTCCGCGTCGGCCAGCGCCTTCTCGCCGTCGCCGAAGTCCATCGTCATGATGTTGACCAGGTTGACCTTGACGCCCTTGCTCTTCGCGTCCTTGAGCAGCTTGAGCGCGTTGCCGGGCAGGCCGCCCGGATCGACCGGCAGGGTGAAGTCGACGGTGATCGACGGGTTGGCCTGCTGCAGGGCCGCCAGCGCCTGGTCGCGGCGGGAGTTGGCCGTGGTGTCGTCGAGCGTGCTGCCCTCGATGTCGAAGTCGAGCCGGGTCACCCCGTAGGTCGTGGCGATCTTCTTGTAGGCGGCGGTCAGGCTGCTGACCGAGGTGCAGGTCTGGGCGAGCTCGCCGCCCTCCGCTCCGCCGAAGGAGAGGATGACGTCCCCGCCGGCGGCCTTGAGGGCGTTGATCTGCGACGTGAAGGCGCCCACGGAGTCGCCGTTGTACTCCCACTCGGCGGTGCAGCCGGACTTCGGGATCAGGAAGGCGAGCGTGGAGTACTTCGTGCCGCTCGCGGTCCGGTCCGCGGCCAGGTCGCCGACCGAGCCGCTCTGCAGTTCGAGGTAGGGGGCGGAGTAGTGGCTGGGGAAGGTGGTCGCCGCCTGTGCCGGCTCCGAGGCGGCGACGGCACCGAGCGGCAGCAGGGTGGCCGCGGCCGCGGTTGCGGCGAAACGTACGGACTTGCCCATGATGGTGACAGCCCTTCAGAAAGGTGCGCCAGTGGGGGATTTGGCGTTAGGAAGGTTTCCTAACTGCCCGCACCGAGATGCTGGCGCTTCGTCAGTTCGCTGTCAAGACATGGGGGATGGCCCCGCGCCACCGGGCAGCCAGGTGCCGGGGCCCCCGCACATGCCGACGCCCCCGCCGGGGACGAGTCGGCGGGGGCGCGGGTTCGTGGGGCGCGGGGCGCCCGGGCCTGGTCAGCTCGCGGAGCCGACCTCCAGTTCTTCGGCCTCCGTCGCGGAGGTCACCGCCGGGGCGGCCTGCGCCTGCTCCGCCTGGGCCAGCAGCCCGTGGCCGGTCGACAGGATCGCGATCCCGACGAGCAGCGCCACCGAGCCGATGTAGAACGGGACATGGATGTTGTAGTGCTCGACCAGCTTGCCCGCCGCGTAGGGGGCGAGGCCGCCGCCGATGAAGCGGACGAAGCCGTAGGCCGCCGACGCGACCGGCCGCTCGACGGGGGCCACGCTCATCACGGCCGCGGTCGTCACCGTGTTGTTGATGCCGATCGGGATGCCGGCGGCGATCACCAGGGCGATCAGCGCCGCCTGGTGGTCGGTCCACAGCCCGATGCCCGCGATGATCAGCGCGAACACGAAGAGGTTGAGGTACAGGGTGCGGGCGATGCCGAGGCGCCCCTGGATCCGCGGCGCGCCGAAGACGGCGAACACGGCGACCAGCACGCCCCAGCCCGTGAAGACCCAGCCGAGCTGGATGGCGCCCAGGTGCATCGGGAAGGGCGCGTAGCCCAGCATCGTGAAGAAGGCCCAGTTGTAGCAGAGCGCGGCCAGGGACATGGTGAGCAGTCCGCGGTGCCGCAGCGCCTTGACCGGCTCCAGCAGGCCGGTCTTCCGTTCCGGCAGCGGCAGCGGCTTGACCAGGAACACGGTGGCGAGCAGGGCGATGGCCATCAGCCCCGCGACCCCGAAGAACGGCCCGCGCCAGCTGATGCTGCCGAGCACGCCGCCCAGCAGCGGGCCGACGGCGATGCCGAGGCCGAGCGCGGCCTCGTAGAGAATGATCGCGCCCGCGAAACCGCCGGTCGCCGACGCGATGATGACGGCCAGTGAGGTCGCGATGAAGAGCGCGTTGCCGACGCCCCAGCCAGCCCGGAAGTCGACGATGCCGCTGATGGAGTCGGACGTGCCGGCCAGGAAGGCGAAGACGACGATCAGGGCCAGGCCGACGATCAGCGTCTTCTTGGCGCCGATGCGGCTGGAGACCCACCCGGTGATCAGCATGGCGACCGCGGTGACCACCAGGTAGCTGGTGAACAGCATGGTGACCTGGCTGGGGGAGGCGTGCAGCTCGCTGGAGATCGCCGGGAGGATCGGGTCCACCAGGCCGATGCCCATGAAGGAGACCACGCAGGCGAACGCGACCGCGAAGACGGCGCGCGGCTGCTTGAACGGACTGCCGGCGTCAGCGCCGGTGGCGTGACTGTGCATCAGAGGAGTTCTCCGGGAGAGGGGGTGACGGTTTCGGGGAGATCCAGACTGCTGAGTGCGAGCAGGGCGGGGGCCGCCGCGGCGAGGGCCGCGCGGTGCCCGGGGGTGAGCAGCCGCTGGAGTTCGGTGAGCCGCTCGGCGAACTCGGCGCGGCGGTCGGCGAGCGCGACCAGTCCCGCTTCGGTGATGCCGACTCGGACCACGCGGCGGTCGGCCGGGTCGGGCGTCCGCTCGACCAGCCCAGCGCGCTGCAGTCGGCCCACCAGCTGCGTCATCGCAGGCTGGCTGATGTGCTCGGCGCGGGCGAGCGCGGTCAGGCGCAGCGGCCCGGAGCGTTCCAGGGTGCCCAGGGCCGTGGCGGCGCTCGCCGACAGGGGCGAGCTGCTGTCCGCACGGCGCAGTCGGCGGGTGAGGCGCACGAGCGCTGCGGAGACCTGCGAGGCGGCCTCGCTGTCAGGGGTCCCCCCAGATAGATTCATAATACATGTATATCACTGCATGATGCATCTATCTAGCGGGAGATGATCTGAAGATCGCTAAGATCCGCCGGTGACGATCTTCAAAAAGGCGGCGGCGGGCACGGCGAGCCTGCTCGCCGCCCTCGCGCTCGTGGGCGGCGTCCCGGCCGCCGCCCATGCCGACGGCAGTTCCGCCGGCAACTCGGACTTCCCTCAACAGGCCCAGCCCCGCGTCGAGTTGGTGCTCGATGTGAGCGGCTCGATGCGCGCCGCCGACCTCGGCGGGATGACCCGCATCGCGGCCGCGCAGCGGGCCCTCGGGGAGGTCGTCGACGCCCTCCCTGACGAGGACCAAGTGGGCCTGCGCACCCTGGGCGCCACCTACCCCGGCCGCGACAAGGCACGCGGCTGCAAGGACAGCCAGCAGGTCGTCCCGGTCGGACCGCTCGACCGCACCGAGATCAAGACCGCGGTCGCGACCCTGCGGCCCACCGGCTGGACCCCGATCGGGCTCGCCCTCACCAAGGCGGCCGCCGACCTCAAGGCGGGCGGAGACGACACGGCCACCCGCCGGATCGTGCTGATCACCGACGGCGAGGACGACTGCGCCCCGCCCAACCCCTGTGACGTCGCCCGCGCCCTGGCGGCCGAGGGCACCCACCTGACCGTGGACACCCTCGGGCTGACCCTGGACGACAAGGTGCGCCGCCAGCTCACCTGCATCGCCGAGGCCACCGGCGGCACGTACACGGCGATCACCAGCGAGGACCAGCTGACGAAGCGTCTGACCCAGCTGGTGAAGCGGAAGGCGGACCCGCTCGCCCCGCCCGCGGCCACCACCGGAAGCGCCGACTGCACGAACGCGCCGACGGTCACCCCGGGCGTGTGGACCGACCGCGAGGGATTCCAGGAGACCCGCTGGTACAAGGTCGAGGTGTCCGCCGGCCAGGAGCTGCGGGCCGCCGTCTCGCTCGCGGTGGACCGGCAGGTGCACCCCAACTACGCCGTGACGCTGCGGGCCACCAGTACGGTCGGCCGCGAGCTGGCCCGGTCCGTCGGCGCCGGGACCGGGCGGTCCGACCTGGTCTCGACCGGCCTGCGGACCGACGGCAGCGGCGCGGGCACGGTGTGCCTCGCGGTGGCCAACGCGTTCAGCGCGGACGCGGGCGTGCGCACCACGCCCGGCTTCCCGGTGGAGCTGAGCGTCGCCCTGGTCCCGGCGGCGGTCGCGCCGAGCGGGTTCACCTCGGGACTCGGCACCGGGTGGGTCCTCGTCGGCGTCCTTGCGGCCCTCGGCCTGGTCGCCGGGCTGCTCATCGGCTGGCTGGCCCGGTTCCGGGTCGCGATCTGGAGGGAGCCGTGATGAGGCTCGGACGGATGCTCGGTACGGGGGCTGCGGCCGCGGTTGCGGTGGGTGCTGCGGTCCTGGCGTCGCCGGCGTGGGCGGACAGCGCGTCGCCGGAGCCCTCGGCGTCGGGCTCGGCGGTGGTCACCGCGGACGCGGGCACCTCGTTCCTGAACGCCGCGCAGTTGACGGCGGGTCAGTCGGTGGAGGTCGGCAGCTCGACCGGCGACTACCAGTACTGGGCCTTCACGCAGAAGGCGGGCCAGCAGGCCACCCTGCACGTCGGGGTCACGCTCGCCGACGCCTCCGCGCGCCACGGCGCGCAGCAGTGGCGGCTGGACCTGTACGACGGGCTGCGCCGCGAACTGCAGTGCGTCAGCGGCAGGCCCGAGGTGACGGCCGGTCAGAACGCGGCGGAGGTCGAGCTCAGCTGCCGGCTGCCGCGGGTGCGGGCGTATGCCGAGACGTGGTCCGACGACCCCCTGCCGGGGACCTACTACGCCCGGCTGACCGTCGCGGCGGCGAACGAGCAGGACCTCGGCGCGGCGATGAGCTCCCGGGTGACGCTGCTGGAGTCGGACGGCGACGCCCGCCCGGTGGGCGGCGCGGTCGCCCCGGTCGCGATGCCCGCCGCAGGCCCCTCGGCGGTCGCCGCGGCGGCGTCGGATGACGCCCTGTCAGCAGACAGGTCCCCCTGGTGGTGGACGGCCGGCGCGGGCGCGGCCGCGGCTGCGGCCGCGGTGCTGGGATACACCCTGACCCGCCGCCGGCCCCGCTGAGGGGCCGAAGGCCCCTCCAGGGGCGCGGGGATCCCCCACCCTTCGGGCGGGAGGTGCCCCCACCGCGACCAGCCCACCTCCAAGGGAGGTTCGTCCCGCACGGGGCCGGACCTCCGCGAGTGGTGTGCTGGTCGCGGTGGGGGGCACCTCCCGCCCGAAGGGTGGCGGATCCCCGCGCCCCTGAAGGGGCCCGACGGGCCCCCTGGTGGGGCAACCGGGCGCGCGGGGGCGTGGCCGCGGTCCTAGGTTCGGGCTTATGGCGAAGCAGACCGTGGCCGAGCAGTTCGTCGAGCTCCTCACCCGCGCGGGGGTGACCCGCCTGTACGGGGTCGTGGGAGACAGCCTCAACCCGATCACGGACGCCGTGCGCAGGCACAAGGGCATCGACTGGGTCCAGGTCCGGCACGAGGAGGTCGCGGCCTTCGCCGCCGGCGCCGAGGCGCAGGTCTCCGGCAAGCTGACCGCCTGCGCGGGAAGCTGCGGGCCGGGCAACCTGCACCTGATCAACGGGCTCTTCGACGCCCAGCGCAGCATGGCCCCGCTGCTGGCCATCGCCGCGCACATCCCCTCCAGCGAGATCGGCACGGCCTACTTCCAGGAGACGCACCCGGACCGGCTCTTCGCCGAGTGCAGCCACTACTCCGAGATGATCTCCTCGCCCGGCCAGATGCCCCGCGTCGTGCAGACAGCGATCCAGCACGCCGTCGGTCGCTCCGGCGTCTCCGTGGTCTCCCTCCCGGGGGACGTCGCGGGGCTTGAATCCCCGGCGCGCGCAGCCGAGTTGGCGCTGCCGACGAGGCGGCCGAGCGTCCGACCGGGGGACGACGAGGTGGCGGCGTTCGCCCGGCTGGTCAACGAGGCGAAGCGGGTCACCCTCTTCTGCGGCAGCGGCACTGCCGGCGCCCACGACGAGGTGATGGCCCTCGCCGAGAAGGTCAAGTCCCCGGTGGGGCACGCCCTGCGCGGCAAGGAGTGGATCCAGTACGACAACCCCTTCGACGTCGGGATGAGCGGCCTGCTGGGCTACGGCGCCGCCTACGAGGCCACCCACGAGTGCGACCTGCTGGTCCTGCTGGGCACCGACTTCCCCTACAACGCCTTCCTGCCCACCGATGTGAAGATCGTTCAGGTGGACGTCCGCGCCGAGCACCTCGGCCGGCGCTCCCGGCTCGACCTGGCGGTCTGGGGCGACGTCCGGGAGACCCTGCGCTGCCTGCTGCCGCAGGTCGAGGAGAAGACCGACCGGCGGTTCCTGGACCGCATGCTGCGCAAGCACGCCGACGCGCTCGAAGGCGTGGTGCGCGCCTACACCCGCAACGTCGAGAAGCACACGCCGATCCACCCCGAGTACGTCGCCGCGGTGCTCGACGAAGAGGCCGCCGAGGACGCCGTGTTCACCGTCGACACCGGCATGTGCAACGTCTGGGCCGCCCGCTACCTCACGCCGAACGGCAGGCGGCGCGTCATCGGCTCCTTCACCCACGGATCGATGGCCAACGCCATGCCCCAGGCCATCGGCGCGCAGTTCCTGGACCGGAAGCGGCAGGTCGTCTCGATGTCCGGGGACGGCGGCTTCTCCATGCTGATGGGCGACTTCCTGACCCTGGTCCAGTACGAACTGCCAGTCAAGGTCGTGCTCTTCGACAACTCGGTGCTGAGCATGGTCGATCTGGAGATGATGGTCGCCGGCCTGCCGCCCTACGCCACCGGCTACCAGCACACCGACTACGCGGCCATCGCCCGGGCCGCCGGGGCCTTCGGTGTCCGGGTGGAGAAGCCGAAGGACCTGCGCGGCGCGCTGCGGGAGGCCCTGAGGCACAAGGGGCCCGCCCTGGTGGACGTCGTCACCGACCCGAACGCGCTGTCGCTGCCGCCGAAGATCACGGCCGAGCAGGTGACCGGTTTCGCCCTCTCCACCAGCAAGTTGGTCGTCGGTGGCGGCGTGGGGCGGATGGTCCAGATGGCCCGGTCGAACCTGCGCAACGTCCCCCGGCCGTGAGCAGCGGCCCCGGCGGTGGGAGGATCACGGCATGGGGCGAGGCAGTGCGGGCGCAAGCGGCGTCGGCAGCGCGGTGGTCGTGGGGTCCGGTCCGAACGGTCTGACCGCCGCCGTGGCGCTGGCCCGGGCCGGTCTCGCGGTAACCGTGCTGGAAGCAGCCGACGAGATCGGTGGCGGCACCCGCTCCGGCGAGTACACCCTGCCGGGCCTGGTGCACGACCACTGCTCGGCCGTGCACCCCTTCGGCGCGGCGTCGCCGTACTGGCGCTCGCTGGACCTGGAGCGGCACGGACTGGTCTGGCGCTACCCCGAGATCGACCTCGCCCACCCGCTGCCGGGCGGGCGCGCCGCCGTGCTCAGCCGCTCGCTGCGGCGCACCGGGGAGAGCCTCACGCCGACCGACGCGCGCCGCTGGCGCCGGGTCTTCGGTCCGCTGGCCACCGGCTTCGACGAGTTGGGCGGCGACGTGCTCGGCCCGCTGACGCGGGTGCCCCGGCACCCGTTGCGGCTGTCCCGCTTCGGCCTGATGGCCCTTCAGCCCGCCACGCTGCTGGCCCGGTTGTGGCAGGGCGAGGAGGCGCGGGCGCTGTTCGCGGGCTGCGCCGCGCATGCGTTCACGGCCCTGGAGCAGCCCCTGACGTCCGCAGTGGGGCTGATGCTGGCCGCGTCAGGGCACCGCTACGGCTGGCCGGTGGCGAAGGGCGGCTCGGCCGCGATCGCCGGAGCGCTGGCGGCGGAGCTGCGCGCGCACGGCGGGAGGGTGGAGACGGGCGTCCGGGTGCGCTCGCTTGCGGAGCTGCCCCCCGCCGAGGTGGTGATGCTCGACCTCGCCCCCGGCGCCGCCGCCGACGTCTGCGGCGACCGGCTGCCCCCGCGCGTGGCCCGCGCCTACCGGCGCTGGCGGCACGGGCCGGCGGCGGTCAAGGTCGACCTGGCGGTGGCCGACGGCATCCCCTGGCAGGCGGAGGCCGCCCGCACGGCGGGAACGGTGCATGTGGGCGGCACGCTGGCCGAAGTCGCCCACGCGGAGCGCGAGGTGACGGCGGGTCGGCTGCCGGAGCGGCCGTTCGTCCTGGTCGCCCAGCAGTACCTGGCGGACGAGACCCGGTCCTGGGGCGGCGTCCACCCGGTGTGGGCCTACGCCCACGTTCCCGGCGGTTGGGCGGGGACCGAGGAGGAGGGCATCGAGCTGGTGCTGCGTCAGCTGGAGCGGTTCGCGCCCGGGACGCGGGAGCGGGTACTGACGGCCCAGGCCTGCGGACCGGCGGGGCTGGAGCGGTTCAACGCGAACTTCGTGGGCGGCGACATCGCGACGGGGGCGAACACCCCCGTGCAGGTCGTGGCGCGGCCGCGGCCGGCCCTGGACCCGTATGCCACCGGCATCCCGGGCGTCTACCTCTGCTCCGCGGCGACCCCTCCGGGCGCGGGCGCCCACGGGATGTGCGGCTACTGGGCCGCGAGGGCCGCGTTGCGGCATCGTTAGGGCCCCGTCAGGGGCTTTTGGGGGCGCGAGGAACTGCGCGACGAGCCCACCACTCGCGGAGGTTCGTCCCGCAGATGGGGTCGGACCTCCCTGGGTGGTGGGTTGCTCGCGCAGTACCTCGCGCCCCTGACGGGGCCCTAACGGGCCGTGGCGATGCCCAAGGAGTCCGCGCCCATGGCCTTGGGGGCGCCCTTCTCGTAGAACACGTCCACCGTGAGGATCTCGAAGCCGGCGTCGCGGAGCATGTCCTGGACCGGGCGGGTCAGGTGGCAGCCGGCGAAGAGGTGGATCTGCATCGGCTCCAGGCGGTGTTGCCAGGCGCGGATGCGCACATCGCCCGCCGGGGCCAGCCCGTGCTCCAGGAAGTGGAACTCGCCGCCCGGCTTGAGCACCCGGCGCAGCTCCAGCAGCGCCGCGTGGGGGTCGGGGATGGTGCACAGCGTCCACGTGGACAGCGCGCTGTCGAAGCTGCCGTCCGGGTACGGCAGCGACTGCCCGTCCAGGCCGCCGCGGGCGATGGGGACGTGGGACTGCCGGCGCCGCTGCTCGGAAAGCCGCCAGCCCACGTCCGAGGGCTCGATCGCGGTGACCCGGGTGACGGTGTCGGGGTAGTACGGGACGTTGTGGCCGGAGCCGAAGCCCAGTTCGATGACCTCGCCGGTGAGGTCCTCGCAGACCCTGGCCCGGTGGGGCCGGGTGACCTTCATGCCGCAGGCGAAGTTGATCACGTGCGGGACGACCTTCTCGGCGTAGACACCCATCGTTGCCTCCGGTGGCTCGCTTCTGGGGGTCAGGATCCCACCGGGCCGGACCGGAAGGCTAGCCTCCGTTTTCCAGTGCCTGCAGCCTCAGCCCGGTCCGGAAGCTGCGCTCGGCGCCCGTCACGGGGTCGGTGAAGTCAAGCTCGCTTGCGAGCAGTTGCAGGGGCCGCGACCAGTCGTCGTGCTCGGCCTGCGGCAGTAGCAGCGGGTAGACCGGGTCGTTGCGGATCGGGATGCCCAAGCTGCAAAGGTGGAGCCTGAGTTGGTGGGTGCGCCCGGTGGCCGGGGTCAGCCGGTAGTGGGCCAAGCCGCCCGCCTGGTCGAGGAGTTCGACGCTGGACTCGGCGTTGGGCGGCAGGCCGGGGACCTCGCGCGCGGCGATGACGCCGCGCTCCTTGATGATGTGGCTGCGCACCGTGCACGGGAGTTCGAGGTCCGGCCGGTAGGGGGCCACCGCCTCGTAGCGCTTGCGTACCCGGCGGTCGCGGAACAGGTTCTGGTACGCCCCGCGCAGCGCGGGGTCGACGACGAACAGGGCCAGGCCCGCCGTGAGCCGGTCCAGCCGGTGGGCCGGGGAGAGCTGCGGCAGGTCGAGGTCGCGGCGGAGCCGGGCCAGGGCGGTCTCCGTGATGTGGCTGCCGCGCGGAGTCATCGCCAGGAAGTGCGGCTTGTCGACGACGAGGATCTGCTCGTCGCGGTGGACCACGGTGACCGGGAACGGGACCTCGGGTTCCGGCTTGAGCTCCCGATGGAACCAGAGGTGCAGGCCCGGGACGGCCGGCCGGTCCGGGGCGTGGCGGTGCCCGTCCGGGCCGACGAACTCGCCCGCGGCGAACATCGAGTCGATGATCCGGGGCGGGACGGTCGGCAGTCGGCGCAGCAGCCAGTCGCGGAGGGTGAGGCCGGGGGCGGTCTGCGGCTCGGCCGGGATCCGGAGGTGCACCGGGTCGATCCCCTGCCGCTGGGGGAGGGGGGAGCTCGGTACTCGGGGCCTGCGTCGCACCCTGGCCAGGGTAGTCACCGGCGAGGGCGGGCGCGCCTGTGGGGCAGTGCGGTGATCGCGAGGCCCCGTACCGGCCTTGACCTTCCGCACGGGCCCACAGGCCGCCCGAGCCGTGATCCATCAACTCGCAGAGGAATATATCAGTCCAAAGCGACAGATTGGACACTTCGGGCATGCCACTTGCGAGTTGACCCCCTGCGCTGGTCCGATCTTCGGACAGTGCGCTGTTCGATGGTATGTCAGCACCCGTTCACTCGTGTGCGGGAGGGGGGTTCCGGCCCGTCCGGACCTATAGCGTGGCACCATGCCGAAGCCGTCCGCACCTCTGCCACGCCAACTCGCCGATCTGTCCTATGCCGCCTACCTGGAACCCTTCCAGGGCAGGCGGCTGGAGCCGGACGCCGCCTATGACAGCGTCCACCTGGACGGCGGGGCGTTCGAAGGCGACGAGGCCGGCGGGGCCCGCTTCATCGAGGCCGCGCTGTCGGGTGTGTCGCTCACCTCCGTGGGGCTGCGGCAGGCGCGGCTCAACGACGTCTGGCTGCAGGGGGTTCGCCTGGTCGGCTGCGACGCGGCCGAGAGCTCCTGGCTCGACGCCGAGGTCGGGCAGAGTGTGCTCGCCGGGCTCGAGCTGTGGGGCGCCGGGCTGCGCCGGGTGGTCTTCCACCACTGCAAGTTCGACTCGGTCAACCTGCGCGGGGCGAAGCTCACCGAGGTCTGGTTCGTCGACTGCGTGCTCAAGGAGGTCGACTTCGGCGGGGCCGCGCTGCAGCAGGTGTCCTTCCCCGGCTCCACCCTGGACGCCGTCCACCTGGACCAGGCCCGGCTGCGGGACGTGGACCTGCGTCAGGCCGTGCGCATCGACCTCGCGAGCGGGGTGGAGGCGCTGCGCGGCTCCACCATCACGGGGCATCAGCTCCTTGACCTGGCACCGGCGTTCGCCCAGGCGCTCGGAGTTCGTGTGGCGGACGCGTGACCTGCTCGCCCTCGCCGAGCACGATCCGGGCGACGGCGTCGAGCGCGGGGCCGTCCGGCTCGAAGTAGGCCGAATGGGCGGCCAGGCCCTGGCGGCCGCTGTCGGCCGGGATGCGGCGGGCGCCGAACCCCGATCCGCCCGGGTCCGCGCCGAACCAGCTGCCGGGGCCGGGCCCCAGCAGGCGCAGCGGAGCGGCCGCGCCCAGGGCCGGGCCGAGGGCGGGAAGCAGCACCTGCTGGGGAGTTGACGCCACGTTGGCCACCGGGTCCCGCTCGTCCTGGCCGACGTAGACGTGCTCGGCGGGCAGCCCCAGCTCGGCTGCGCGGCTCGCGCCGACGCCGGGGGAGCCGACCAGCACCAGCTCGTCGGGCGGCTCCAGCGGGGCGGCCCGGGCGGCGGTGAGCGACCCGTAGCTGTGGCCCAGCACGGTGACCCGGGACCGGGAACCGCCTCCGGCCCGGTTCGCGGCGCGCAGGCCGGTCAGGAAGGACGCGAGGACGGGGGCGCCGCGGTCCGCGCGGCCCGTGGCGAGTGCGGCGG
>NZ_JBHSQJ010000097.1:15116-31635 GCF_042658505.1 Streptacidiphilus monticola
GGGCCGCCGGGTCGGCGCCCGGAGCGGGCGGCGGATCGTATCCCAGCCAGACGATGGCGGAGTGCCCGCCGCCGGGCGAGAGTTGGGCCAGCCGGTCGGCCAGGGCCCGGATCCGGTCGGTGCCGGAGCCGGCGAGCCCGGCGAGGGTGGTGCCGACGCCGGGGACGTACACGCAGACGTCGCGGGCGCGGTCGGGATCGCCGAGGGCCAGGGCGGCGTGCCCGCGCTGGTCCAGGGCCAGCAGCAGAGCGCCGGGCTCGCGGCGCAGGCGCTCGGCGAGGGCGCGGAGCGCGGCGGGGGCATCGGGCTGCTGCAGCCAGGAGGCGAGCAGGGCGCGGTTGGCCTGGTCGCGGACGGCGGCCGGGAGGCCGTCCAGGGAGCCGAGCATGGCGGGCCGGCTTGCCAGCAACTCGGCCCGCTCGGCGGGGGAGAGGGCCTGCCACCACGCCGCCGGATCGGCGGGCGGCCCCGCCTCCCCTCCAGCGAGGGCGGCGACCCGGGCGGCGAACGCGCCGTCCCGCTGTGGGGATGGCGGGGATGACACGGCCTCACGCAGCGTCCCGCCGAGATCGACCACCTGCTCCCGCAGGGTGCGCAAGCGCTGCGCCTCCAGCGCGATCGTGCTCGCCGCGGCCAGCGCGGCCGGGCCGCGCCAGCGATCCAGGCAGGACGCCTGCACTCCGGCGAGGCGCGACTCGCAGGCCTCGAGCTCCTGCCAGACGGCGTCGATCCCGCTCACGGACAGGCCGCCCGGCACATCGCGGTCCGCGTGTCCGCCTCCGCGGCACGGTAGTTGGCGGCGGTGGCGCGCATCCGGTCCGCGTGTTCGCCGAAGGCGCGGGCGAGGGCGCGCAGCCGGTCCGCGAAGCCCGCGGCGGCCGAGTCGGCCGCGGCGGTGGTGAGCGGCAGGCCGGCCAGCGGTGCCTGGGCCCGGGNGCCTGGGCCCGGGCCAGGGCTGCCGCCTGGCCGGCCAGGGTCTCCGCGACAGCGGCGAGCGTGCGGCTGTGTTCGTCGAGCAGATCCGGCTCCACCTGGAGCAGTTCGGACATGGCACCCCCCGGGGTCGAGCGTTCCGACCGGTACGGGGACGACGTTAGGAGGCTGTCAAGCCGGACGGGGGCGAAGCGGTCGCAGTCCATCCGAAGGAGCGAAGCGGGTCAGTCGAGTTGACACAGCTTCGGCTTCGACGCGCGCCGCCACACCGCCTCCACCTGGGCGTCCGCCTCCCGGACGGCGGCCGCCTGGGCCGCGTGGAGGACCCCGTAGCCGAAGCCAGGCTCTCCCGAGGCGTGGGCACGTTCGGCGAGTTGACGCAGCGTGTCGCGGGCGAGCAGGGCGTCCTGGCGTTCCCCGAGCAGCTGCTGCAGCGCCTTCATCCGGTCGGCCAGGGCTCGGGCGCCCGCGCCCTCGGCTGCGTAGCGGGCGCGCTTGGCCGCCTTGCGGACGCTGTGCAGGGCGGCGTCGCGGTCGGCCGCGTCGTGGACGGCCGTCATCCGCTCGGCGACCCGGCGCTGTTGACGGCGCAGCACCGTGCCGAGTGCGGACTCCGCCGGCTTCGCCGCCCGCGCCCGCAGCGGAGGAGCCGCGGCGATCGCGTCCAGCCGGTCCAGCAGCGCGAAGTAGTCGGGAGAGCTGAGCACGGCAACGGCCTGGCGCCACTGGTTCCGGTAGCCGTGGCGGGCCCAGCTGCGGATGCGGCGGGCCATCGGTCCCGGCCGCTCCTCGGGCGGCAACGCCGCGACCTGGGCGAGCAGTCGCTCGCCGAGCACCTCGTGATCCCGGGCGGAGCCGAGGGCGCGGCCCACCCGGCGAAGCCCTTCCGCGGCGGAGTCGTCAAGGTCCAGCGCCCGCGCGTGGGCGCGCAGGGTGGACCGCAGACGCCGGGCGGCGATGCGGAGTTGGTGGACCGCGTCCGGCGTGTCGAGGCGTACCTCGCCGTCGAGTTCCAGCAGCCGGGCCACCTGTTCCCGGAGCAGTGCGGTGACGACGGCGCCCCAACTGCCGTCAGGGGCATGGCGGACCGGTGCGCCGTCCGTACCGGGGGAACCGGCCGGGGCGCCGAGCACGCGGCCCACCTTCGAGCGGCTGGCGGAGCGGTGGATCCCGGCGGAAGCGAGCAGCTGCTCGACGGCGTCGAGCAAGTCGGGCTCGCCGTCCACGAGTTCGGCCTCGATCTCGGTCCAGGCCAGATCGACGGCATCGGCGGGGGCGGTGCCGCCCGTCCGGTCGCCGGCCAGGCGCTCGGCTTCGACGGAGTCGTGGGCGATCTCGGCGAGGACCCGGCCCTGGGCGTCGCGCAGCAGCAGCCTGCGGCGCTCGGTGCGCAGCGCGGCCACCGGCCCGAGCGCGGACGCGCGGACGAAGGCCCGGGTGCGCAGCAGGAACTCCTCGGGGGGTCCGGGCGCGTCGGGAAGGTGGAACTCGGTGCGGGAGGCGGCCCCGGCGGGCTGTTTGAGGTGCCACCCGGCATCGTGGCCGCCGTGGCGGCGGCGCAGGGTGCGGCGGTGGCGCAGCAGCCGCAGGTCCGCGGTGTCGTAGTAGCGGGCGTCCAGGTGTTCGGTGGCGCCGGTCTCGGCCGCGGCCACCCCCGGCAGCGCGGCGAACGCCTCGGGCGGCGGCAGCACCGTCCGCGGCGGGGCGTCGAACTTGCGCTCCGTCTCGATCTGCCGGCGGGCCATCCGGGCCTCCCTCCGCCGGTCCCCGGCGGGACCGGTCAGTCCTCCTCGGCCTTGGGACATCCTTCCAGGCCGGCCAGGATCCGGTCGGACACCTCGGCCAGCGCGGCGACCTGGGGCGCGGAGAGCCGGTCGAAGACCAGGGTGCGGACCAGCTCGACGTGGCGCGGCGCGGCGGCCTCGATGGCCCGGCGTCCCTCGGCGGTGATCACCACCCAGGAGCCGCGCTTGTCGCTCGCGCACTCCTCGCGGGCGACCAGTCCGCGCTTCTCCATCCGGCCCAGGTGGTGGGAGAGCCTGCTCTTCTCCCACTGCAGCTCACGGGCCAGCTCCAGCACCCGCAGCCGGCCCTCGGTGACGTCGGTCAGCTCGACCAGGACCGCGAAGTCGGCCATGGACAGCTCGGACTCCTGCTGCATGGCCCGGCCGAGCTGTGCGGTCAGCTGGGTGTGCATGCGCAGGAAGCTGCGCCAGGCGTGCTGCTCGTCGGCGTCGAGCCAGCGGGGCTCGGCGGCCGTGGCGGCGGTGTGCGGGCTGCTGTTCATGCCACCATTCTAGCGCCATTTGTTGACACATCATCTAGTGGCTCCTAGAGTCGTTGGTGACGGATCAACAACAACGGAGGAAAACGTCATGGTCAGCATCGCCATCGCCCCCGAGCTCGCCGGTACCTACACCCTGGACGCCACGCACAGCCGCATCGGCTTCGTCGCGCGCCACGCCATGGTCACCAAGGTGCGCGGCTCCTTCAACGAGTTCTCCGGCACCGCCAAGATCGACACCCGGAACCAGCAGGACTCCTCGGTCGAGCTGACCATCAAGGTCGACTCCATCGACACCCGGAACGCCGACCGCGACGGCCACCTGCGCACCAACGACTTCCTCGACGTGGCCAACCACCCGGAGATCACCTTCCGCTCCACCGACGTCGAGATCCTCGCCGACGACAGCCTCAAGCTCACCGGTGACCTCACCATCAAGGGCGTCACCCGGTCCGTCGCCATCGACTTCAGCTTCGAGGGCTCCGCGGTGGACCCGTTCGGCAACCAGCGCCTCGGCTTCGAGGGCAGCACCGTCATCAACCGCAAGGACTACGGCATCACCTGGAACGCCGCGCTGGAGACCGGCGGCGTCCTGGTCAGCGAGAAGATCACGCTCGAGTTCGAGATCTCCCTCGTCAAGACCGCCTGAGCGGCAGGGCAGTTGGACAGGCGGCACGGGGCCGGGCTCGCGCACTCCAGAGGCGCTAGCCTGGCCGCGTGACGATCTGGAACCAGCAGGACGAAGAGAACCCCGGCCGCTACGGCGACACCGCGACCATCGAGGTGGAGCCGTACGAGGTCGGCACCGTGCGTACCGAGTACGCCCCCGACCACGACGGGGACCCCGACCCCGGGGAGATCGTGTGGACCTGGGTGCCCTTCGAGGAGAACGACGGCCGGGGCAAGGACCGCCCCGTCGTGGTCGTCGCCCGGGACAGCCAGGAGACCGTCCTGGTGGTGCAGTTGACCAGCAAGAGGCACGACGACACCAGCGAGTGGGTGGCCATCGGCTCCGGCCCGTGGGACCGCGAGGGCCGCGATTCCTGGGTCAACCTCGACCGCGTCCTGCGCGTCCACCACGACGGCATGCGCCGTGAGGCCTGCGCCCTCGACCGCGGCCGCTTCAACCTCGTCCGCAACCGCCTGATCGAACGCTACGGCTGGAGCTGAACCGCCCCGTGGACGCCGAGGACTGGGACCGCCGCTACGCCGCCGAGGAACTCGTCTGGTCGGCGGGCCCCAACCGCTTCGTCGCCGAGGAACTGGCCGGGCTCACGCCCGGCCGCGCCCTCGACCTCGCCGCCGGTGAGGGCCGCAACGCGCTCTGGCTGGCCGAACAGGGCTGGCGGGTGGACGCGGTGGACTGGTCCGCCGTCGGCCTCGACAAGGCACGCCGTGCGGCGGCGGCGCGAGGGGTCGAGCTCACGGCCGTCCAGGCCGATGTGACGGCGTATCACCCCGAACCCGGCGCCTACGACCTGGCGCTGGTCAGCTACCTCCAGCTTCCCGCGCCCCAGTTGCGCACCGTGCTGCGGGCGGCGCTGACCGCCGTCCGCAGCGGCGGCGTGCTCTTCCTGATCGCGCACGACCTGCGCAACCTCACCGAGGGCAGCGGCGGTCCGCAGGACCCCGAGGTGCTCACCACACCCGAGGCGGTGACCGCCGTGTGGTCCGGCGGCGCGAGGATCGAACGTGCCGAAACCGTCCGACGCGACGTCAACCCGCAGGCGGGACACGGCGGAGAGGCCGGCCGACCGGCGCTCGACACTCTTGTGCGCGCCGTCCGCACATGATTCCCACACGTCCCTGTCGTACCGGACGGTTACGATCGCGCCAAAGCGGTGACAAGTCGGACAGTGGCCTGAACCAATAGGTCACAGCGGACGAACATCGCCGCGCGGCACGGGGAGTGAGGGGTGGAGCGCAGATGGGCTTCTTCAGCAGGGCACCCAGGCGGGACCCGGAGCACGCGCCGCGCGACCCCGCGTTCCCGTACCTGTCCGAGGACGAGGGCGCCCTGCTGCGGCGTGAGGTGCGCGCCGCGCTCGCCGAGAAGGGCCTGGAGGCCACCCTCAGCGCGGACCTCGCGGTGGACGCGTCCGGCCGCCGCTACGGCCTCGGCAACCTCGCCGCCGTCTGCCACAACGACGCCCGCGGGCAGGCGGCGTGGCCGGGGCTGATACGCGAGCACATGGCCCGCGTGCTGCGGCTGATGGACGGCCCCAGCGTGGTGGACACCCTGCCCGTGGCGGAGCTGCGGCGCCGCCTGCTGCCCCGGGTCATGCCCCTGGACTCCATCCCGGACGCGCGCGGTTTCGGCCGCGCTATCCCCTTGGCCCCCGGCCTGGTGCGGGTGCTGGCGCTGAGCCTGCCCGAGAGCGCGGTCGCACTGAAGGACAGCCTCGTCGAACGGGTCGCCGAACGCCTGGGCGAGTCACCCGACGACCTGACCGCCGTCGCCGAGGCGAACATGGCGTCCACGCCTGTCGAACAGCACGAGGTCATGGGCCGCGGCGAGGGCATCCGCATCGACGTCCTGTCCGGGGCGTCCATCTTCACCGCCTCCCGGGTGCTGCAACTGGACACGCTGGCCCGCAGCTTGACGGGGCGGGAACTCGGCCCGGACGGCGCGCTGGTCGCCCTGCCCTTCAGCCGCCTGCTCGCGTTCCACGCGATCCGTGATGCCAGGATGGTCGAGTCGCTGAACGGACTGGCCCGCGTGGCCGCGGTGCGGCATGCGGATTCCCCCGGACCTGTCAGCCCGCACGTGTACTGGTGGCGGGACGGCCGCCTCAGCCAGGTGACCGAAGTCACGGGCACCCAGATCCGCGTCGTCGTCGGCAGCGAACTCCAACGTCTCCTCGAACGCCTCGTCGCGGAGAAGTAGTTGCACTCTGCCCGGACGCGCGAGGCCCGCGTGACCAGCCCACCAGCGGGTGACGTTCGACCCGCGCACGGCGTCGGACCTGCCCACGGGGCGGGTTGTCCGCGCACCGCGCGGCGGAGCCCCCACGTCAGCAGCGCCCCTCCGGGAGTGCGAGCCATTCTGCGATGAGCCGCATGCCGTCCGCCCTGCAGGCTGGGCCGCGTCAGTGGTGGGTTGCTCGCGTGCCGCGCGGCGGACCGCACGCGCCGGCAACCCCGTGCCCTGACGGGAGTCCACGTTGTTCGCCGCGAGACGCCGCCGAACCGGCGTCCGCCTTCTGGCAGGCCGGGCCGGCCAGGGAGTGCGCCGGTCGTGGGCACGCGGCGGAGCCGCACCTGTCTGCAGCGCCGCCCCTCAGGGTCGTGCAAGCCATTCGCCGCGGTACGCGGCCCAATCGGCGTCCGTCGCCGTGAAGTCGACGTACAGGGCGACCGCCGCGCGGTCCGGCGCTGAGGCGAAGCCGAGGCGGGCGCCGCGCAGCGCGGCCGGGACGGTCTCCGCCCAGGAGAAGTGGCCGGGTGTGTCCGCGCGGTAGGCCGGGAGGCCGATGAGCACGTCCACCCCGGGCGGCGCCGCGTCGAGCGCCAGCCCGGTCTGCTGGGCGACATAGCCCGCGAACAGTGCCTGGGTCGGCATCGCGCTGTCGTAGGCCATCACCGCGATCTGGTCCACCCTTCGGGCCACCTCCCGGAGGTAGGAACGCGCCCACCACTTGGGGTGGTTGGCGAGCGCCCCGAACACTGCGCGCAGCGGCGGGAGCGGATCCGTCTGTGGGACGGCCACCGACAGCACCGCGCCCCGGGCCTGCGTCAGCGCGTGGACGCGGGTGAGGACGTCCAGGAACCCGGCGTCGCCGGAGTGCACCGGCTCCAGATCCAGGTGGACGCCGGCGAAGCCCGCGTCGAGGGCCTGGCGCGCCGAGGCCACGATCCGGTCGCGGACGTCGGGACGGTCGAGGCGCAGGCCGAAGGGGCCCTCGGAGGCGACCACCTGGCCGAGCCAGGCCTGGACCCGGACGCCCGGGTCGAGTTGACGGAAGATCAGCACAAGCCGCCGCGCCCCGGAAGAGAGGCCCGGGTCGAGGCTGCCGTCCGGGTTCAGCGGGCCGGTGTGGACGTACAGGTCACGCAGGTGGCCGGGCCCTCCGGCCAGGGCGAGCAGGTGGCGGGCGTCGGCCGCGTCCTTCCGGCCGTCCACCCAGGCGTGGCCCAGCCAGACGGCGTCCCGGCCCTGCGCGTGGACGGCGGGGTCGGCGGACGCCGCGCCGCGGGTCCAGAGCAGGGCGGCGGGCTGGATCAGGACCGCCACGCCGAGGAGCGTGATCCACAGCCGGCGCGCCGTAATCCGCCACCGCGCCACGTACGCTCTCCTCTCGTATGAGTCGGACATGAGTCACGACCTACGACGGGTGAGGGAGCATCGGCGCCGGACGGTTCCCGGCACGGTGGGACGAGGGGAGTCACGGGGTGCTGTTGCGCGCGGTGAGCGTGCTGCGGATCGGCTTCGGCGTGCTGGCGGCGGTCGCTCTCGGAGTGCAGGCGGACCGCTCGGCCTCGCAGGGGCACTCGCTGGTCGACTTCTTCAGCTTCTTCACCATCGAGAGCAACGTCCTCGCCACGGTCGTCCTGCTCTGGGGTGGCGTGGCCTTCTTCGTCGGCCGCCGCTTCGTGCCGGACCTGCTGCGCGGCGCGAGCGTGCTCTACCTGGCCGTCACCGGGCTGGTCTACGCCGTCGCGCTGGCCCACCTGGAGGACCAGCTCACGCTGCCGTGGGTCAACGACGTCCTGCACCGGGTGATGCCGCTGGTGGTCGTCGTGGACTGGCTGCTCGTCCCGCCCTACCGGCGGCTGCACCTGGTGGAGACGGCGCGCTGGCTGGCGTTCCCGCTGCTGTTCCTGGCCTACACGCTGATCCGCGGGCCGGTCGTGGACTGGTACCCCTACCCGTTCCTGGACCCGCGGCCGCACGGCTACGGCCGGGTGGCCGTGTCCTGCGTCCTGGTGACGCTGGCCTTCCTCGCCCTCACCGCCCTGCTCACCTGGCTGGGCAACGTGCTCGGGGCCCGCCGGACGGGCACCCCCCCGTAGTGCCCGTCGACCCTGTGTCCCACCCGTGGCGGGCACAGGATGTAGATCATGGTTGTACTCGAACGGCCACGCCAACCCCCGTGCAGGGGTGATCCGACCACCGACCGGAGGGCCGACCGGGGGATCATGTGCACCCTGTTGACAGATGTTCGGTTTTCGTCCGCGATTCGTGCTGGGGTACGGTCGCGCTGGGGATGTCCGGAACCGACAGGGAAGCGATCCTGTGATCCCAGCGCAAGCGAACCAGCCCATCCGGGTCGTCATCGTCGACGACGAGGCCCTGATCAGGTCCGGCCTGGCCATGATCCTGAGCGGTGCCGGGGACGTCGATGTCGTGGCCACCTGCTCCGGGGCCGAGGCGCTCACCACGGTGCGCGCCCACCAGCCGCGGGTCGTGCTGCTCGACATCCGCATGCCCGACGTCGACGGGCTCACCCTGCTGCGCCGCATCCGCGAGCTGCCGGACGCCCCCTACGTCGCCATGCTCACCACCTTCGACACCGACGAGTACCTGGACCAGGCGCTGCACCTGGGAGCCAGCGGCTTCCTGCTCAAGGACACCGAACCGGACGCCCTGGTCCGCTCCGTGCGCGCGGTCGCCACCGGGGCCGGCTGCCTGTCGGCGCCCGTGCTGCGCCGCCTCGGCGCCCAGCAGCGCAGCGGCCACCCGGCCGCCGCCCAGGCCGTCGAACTGCTCAGCGACCGCGAGCGCCAGGTGCTCGCCTTTCTCGGCCACGGCCTGTCCAACGTCGAGATCGGCGCCCGGATGCACCTGGGCGCGGCCACGGTCAAGGACTACGTGAGCGCCGTGCTCACCAAGCTCGGCGTGGTGAACCGGATCCAGGCCGCCGTGCTCGCCGAGCGGGCCGGGCTGATCGGGGACAACCTCAGCTCGACCAACTCCGCCGCGGAACGCCGTCTGTGAGGGCACGTCACCTCCGCGAACGACTCGAGGGGCTCTGGTTCCGGCTGCCCGCACGGGTCCGCCAGACCACCGTCACCGTCGTCCTGGTCGCGGCCGCGCTGCTGGACGCCGGCCTGAACTACCCCGGCAGCAAGGACTGGACCTTCTGGGCGTCCATCGCCGCCTCCCTCGTACTCGTCCTGCGGCGCCGCTGGCCGCGCACCGTGCTGCTGCTCACCGTGCCCGGCCTCTACACCGGAACCGCCCTGGTGGCCTCGATGGCCGCGCTCTACACCGTGGCCCGCTCCCGGCGCGCCGACTGGCAGGCGTGGCTGGCCGCGGCCGTGGTCGGGGTGGGCCTCTTCCTGCCCTGGCCCGTCTGGGAGCTGTGGACCAAGCGCAGCGCCAGCGACAACATCCAGCAGTTCATCTACGCCGTGATGCTCTCCATCGGCCCGGCCGCCCTCGGGCTGCTGGCGCTGACCAGGGAGGCACTGTCGCAGCGCATCGTCGAACTCGCCACGTTGCGGGACCAGGAGCGCGAACTGCACGCGCAGACGGTGATCGCCCGGGAGCGGGCCCGGATCGCCCGGGAGATGCACGACGTCGTCTCCCACCAGGCCGGGCTGATCGCGGTCCAGGCCGGAGCGCTGCAGGTCACGGCCAGTGACCCGGAGGTGCGGGAGACCGCCGGCACCATGCGGCAGCTGGCCGTCGCCACCCTGGAGGAGCTGCGCAGCATGATCCTCGTGCTGCGCGCCGCGGGCGCCGGTCCCACCGAACTCGCCCCGCAGCCGCGGCTGTCGGACCTGCCGCGGCTGGTGGCCGAGTCCGAGGTGAAGGCCGAACTGACGGTCAGCGGCGAGCGGATGAACCTTCCGGAGCCGGTCGAGCGCGCCGCCTACCGCACCGTGCAGGAGGCGCTCACCAACGCCCGCAAGCACTCGCCCGGCGCGGAGACCCGGGTGGAGGTGCACGTCCTCGAGGACAGCCTGCGCGTGGCGGTCACCAACGGACCCTCCCCGCAGGACAGTTCGTGGGCCGGCCCGCTGCCGGGCGGCGGCCACGGCATCGTCGGCCTGCGCGAGCGCGCCGCCCTGCTCGGCGGCACCCTGGCCGCCGGGCCCACCGGGGACGGCGGATTCAAACTGCGACTGGTCCTCCCTCTGTCGCCCTCGTCCAGCATGCGCAAGGACACTGGAGAGCTAGGCTCTGACCTGCACTGAACCATTGAGGGATGGAGAGAGCGCGATGGCTGAGGCAACCCCGGCCCGGACCCCGCTGGACCGGCTGCCGGTCTGGGCGGAACTGGGCAAGCACCGGGCGGAGCTGGGCGACACGCACCTGCGGGACCTGTTCGCGGCCGACGCGAAGCGCGGCGAGACCTACGCCCTGACCGTCGGGGACCTGTATGTCGACTACTCCAAGCACCTGGTGACGGACCGTACGCTCGCGCTGCTGCGCGAACTGGCCGTGGCCACCGACGTCGCCGGTCTGCGCGACGCCATGTTCCGCGGCGAGAAGATCAACGTCACCGAGCACCGGGCCGTCCTGCACACCGCGCTGCGCGCCCCGGCCGACGCCGTCGTCGAGGTGGACGGCGAGAACGTGGTGCCCAAGGTCCACGCCGTGCTGCGGAAGATGAGCGACTTCGCGGAGCAGGTGCGCAACGGCAGCTGGACCGGCCACACCGGCCGCCGCATCCGCAACGTCGTCAACATCGGCATCGGCGGCTCGGACCTCGGGCCGGCCATGGCCGTGGAGGTCCTGCGCCCCTACACGGACCGGGGCCTGACGGTCCGTTTCGTCTCCAACGTGGACGGCGCCGACCTGCACGAGGCCGTGCGCGACCTGGACGCGGCCGAGACGCTGTTCATCGTCGCCTCGAAGACCTTCACCACCATCGAGACCGTCACCAACGCCACCAGCGCGCGGTCCTGGGTGCTGCGGCAGCTGGGTGCCGGGCAGGAGGCGGTGGCCAAGCACTTCGTGGCGCTGTCCACCAACGCCGAGAAGGTGGCCGAGTTCGGCATCGACACGGCCAACATGTTCGAGTTCTGGGACTGGGTCGGCGGCCGCTACTCGATGGACTCCGCGATCGGCCTGTCCATCATGATCGCCATCGGGCCGGAGGCGTTCGAGGAGCTGCTGGCCGGGTTCCGGTTGGTGGACGAGCACTTCCGCACCGCGCCCGCGGAGCAGAACGTGCCGCTGCTGCTGGGCCTGCTCGGCGTCTGGTACGGCTCCTTCTTCGACGCCCAGTCGCACGCCGTGCTGCCGTACTCGCACTACCTGTCCAAGTTCACCGCCTACCTGCAGCAGCTGGACATGGAGTCCAACGGCAAGTCGGTGCAGCGCGACGGCAAGCCGGTGGACTGGCAGACCGGTCCGGTGGTGTGGGGGACGCCGGGGACCAACGGGCAGCACGCGTACTACCAGCTGCTGCACCAGGGGACGAAGGTGATCCCGGCCGACTTCATCGGCTTCGCCGAGCCGGTGGCCGAGCTGGAGTCCGAACTGGCGGCCCAGCACGACCTGTTGATGGCCAACTTCTTCGCGCAGACCCAGGCGCTGGCCTTCGGCAAGACCCCGGAGGAGGTCCGGGCGGAGGGCGTGCCGGAGGAGCTGGTCGCGCCGAAGACCTTCAAGGGCAACCACCCGACGACGACGATCCTGGCGCGGGCGCTGACCCCCTCGGTGCTGGGACAGCTGATCGCCCTCTACGAGCACAAGGTGTTCACCCAGGGCGCGGTGTGGAACATCGACTCCTTCGACCAGTGGGGCGTCGAGCTCGGCAAGGTGCTGGCCAAGAAGATCGAGCCGGTGCTGGTCGAGGGCAAGGGCGGGGAGAGCCTGGACTCGTCCACGGCCACGCTGGCCGACCGCTACCGGGACATCCGCGGCCGAGGTTGACCGCGAGTGCTGACATGGGATTAGCTACCGACAAGTAACTTGTTGGAGGCACCCCATGGCAGCAGCGTCCGTCGGGCAGGACCCGGACTCCGGCCCGGACTTCGGGCCGGAGTCCGGCTCGGAGTTCGACCGGGGCTCGGCCGTTCGCGAGCGGGCGGCCGAGCCCGGCGTCTACGACGCCGAACTCGACCCCGGCTGGCGCATCGGCGCCGGCGTCAACGGCGGCCTGCTCCTCGCCCTCGCCGGGCGGGCCCTGTCGCAGCGCCTCGCGCCGCACCGCGACCCGTTCTCCATCAGCGGCTACTACCTGACCGCGTCCCGCCCGGGCCCGGCCGTGGTCCGCACTGAGGCCGTGCGCATCGGCCGCACGCTGTCCACCGGTTCCGCCTCGCTGCGCCAGTTCGACCCGAGGACCGGGGAGGAGATCGAGCGGCTGCGGGTGCTCGCGTCGTACGGCGACCTGACGGCGGCTCAGGAGGATGTGCGCACCTCGGCGGTGCCGCCGGAGATGCCCCCGCCCGAGCAGTGCATCGGGGCCGAGCACGCCCCGCCGGAGTTCATGGCGCAGGCCGATCTGCTGCAGCGGCTGGACCTCCGGCTCGACCCGGCCTGCGTGGGCTGGGCGCTGGGCAGCCCGTCGGGCGTCGGCCGGATCCAGGGCTGGCTGCGGCTGCCGGACGGGCGCGAGCCCGATCCGCTGATGCTGCTGCTGGCCGTGGACGCGCTGCCCCCGGTGACCTTCGACCTGGGTCTGTTCGGGTGGACGCCGACGATCGAACTCACCGCGCACGTTCGGGCGTTGCCCGCACCAGGCTGGCTCCGGGTCACGCATGCGACGCGGAACCTGGCGAACGGCTTCCTGGAGGAGGACTGCGAGGTCTGGGACTCCAAGGACCGACTGGTCGCCCAGTCCCGCCAGTTGGCCATCGTGCCGCGCTGAGTTGCACCGGGCCCCTTGGGGGGCGCGAGGAACTGCGCGACCAGCCCACCACCCTGAGAGGTTCGTCCCACACATGAGGCCGGACCTCCGCGAGTGGTGGGCGCTTTGCGCAGTTCCTCGCGCGACTGCGGGGGTGCAACTCAGTGTTCGTGGGACCAGGCGGGGGCGTCGGGGTGGTCGAGGAGCCATTGGACGCGGGTGCGGCTCCCGGGATCCTCGGGCACGTAGACGAGAAGCTCGCAGCCCGGGGAGGCCGCGATCGCGAACTGGCTGACCAGCAGCGTCACTTCGCCCACCGCAGGGTGCCGGTGGCGCTTCTGCCTGGTGGCGTGGCAGGCGACGTCCTGCATGCGCCACAGGCGCGCGAAGTCCTCGCTCGCGTCCGAGAGGTCGGTGACGAAGCGCTCCCACTCCGGGTCGCCCAGGTGCCGGCCGTACTCGGTCCGGAACGCGGCCACCAGCGCCGGGAGTTCCTCGTCCCGGTTGACGAAGGACGAGCAGCACGCGGGGATCGTGAACGCCAGCCACATCAGGTTGTGCTCCGTGCGCGTCCGTATCCGCGGCCACAGCGCCTCGTACGGGCGGTTCCACGCCAGCACGTCGAAGCGGGGCGTGATCACGCAGGCCGGGAAGCTCGCGAAGTCGTCCAGCACCGCCTGCACCACGGGCTCCAGCTTCGCCGTCGGCTCCGGCTCGGGCAGGCCGGGGACCTCGGCGAGCCGGTACAGGTGGCGCAGCTCCGTGCTGTCCAGGCGCAGCGTGCGGCCGATCGCGTCCAGCACCTGGGCGCTGGCGTTGATCGGGCGGCCCTGCTCCAGCCAGGTGTACCAGGTGACGCCGACGCCCGCGTGCAGCGCCACCTCCTCCCGGCGCAGGCCGGGCGTACGGCGGCGGGGGCCGGGCGGCAGGCCCAGCTCCTCCGGGGTGATCCGGCTGCGCCGGTTGCGCAGGAAGGCCGCAAGCTCGGTGCGGCGGGGCGCACTCGTGGTCATGGGCCCATGCTGCCAAACGCCACTGACACGCGGGCGTTCCGGCAGTGGTTTTCTTCCTGGGTCCCGCCGGGACAGAATGCACGCGGAAGTCCCAGCGAGAGAGCGGTAGCAGAAGCAGTGAGCCTGTCGATCAGCCAGACCATCGCCGCGGAACTCGGCGTCCGCGAGAGCCAGGTGCAGTCCGCCGTGGACCTGCTGGACGGCGGTGCCACCGTGCCCTTCGTCGCCCGCTACCGCAAGGAGGCGACCGGCGGCCTGGACGACGCGCAGCTGCGCGCCCTGGAGGAGCGGCTGCGCTACCTGCGCGAGCTGGAGGAGCGGCGCACCGCGATCCTGGAGTCCATCCGCAGCCAGGGCAAGCTCGACGAGGCGCTGGAGGCGCAGATCCTCGCCGCGGACTCCAAGGCGCGGCTGGAGGACATCTACCTCCCCTACAAGCCCAAGCGCCGCACCAAGGCGCAGATCGCCCGCGAGAACGGCCTGGAGCCGCTCGCCGACGCGCTGCTGGCCGACCCGACCCGCGACCCGCAGACCGAGGCCGCGCGATACCTCGGCGAGAACGTCGCTGACGCGGCGTCGGCCCTCGAAGGCGCCCGCGCCATCCTGGTCGAGCGCTTCGGCGAGGACGCGGACCTGATCGGCGAGCTGCGCGAGCGGATGTGGAAGCGCGGCCGCCTGGCCGCCAAGGTCCGCGAGGGCAAGGAGCAGGACGGCGCCAAGTTCGCCGACTACTTCGACTTCGCCGAGCCGTTCACCAAGCTGCCCTCCCACCGCGTGCTGGCCATGCTGCGCGGCGAGAAGGAGGACGTCCTCGAGCTGACCATGGACCCCTACGCGGACGAGGACGACGCGGCCGCTCCGGGCGGCTACGAGGCCGCCATCGCCCACCGCTTCGGTATCGCCGACCGCGGCCGCCCCGCCGACCGCTGGCTGCAGGACACCGTCCGCTGGGCCTGGCGCACCCGGATCCAGGTCCACCTGGGCATCGACCTGCGGCAGCGGCTGCGCACCGAGGCCGAGGACGAGGCCGTCCGCGTCTTCGCCGCCAACCTGCGCGACCTGCTGCTCGCCGCCCCGGCCGGCACCCGCGCCACGCTGGGCCTGGACCCCGGCTACCGGACCGGCGTCAAGGTCGCCGTGGTGGACGCGACCGGCAAGGTCGTCGCGCACGACACCATCCACCCGCACCAGCCCGCGAACAAGTGGGACGAGTCCATCGCGACGCTGGCGAAGCTGTGCGCCCGGCACGGCGTCGAGCTGATCGCCATCGGCAACGGCACCGCGTCGCGGGAGACGGACAAGCTGGTGCTCGACCTGATCAAGCGTCACCCCGAGCTCAAGCTGACCAAGGCCGTCGTCTCGGAGGCGGGCGCGTCCGTCTACAGCGCCTCCGCGTACGCCTCGCAGGAACTGCCCGAGCTGAACGTCTCCATCCGCGGCGCGGTGTCCATCGCCCGCCGACTGCAGGACCCGCTGGCCGAGTTGGTGAAGATCGACCCCAAGTCGATCGGTGTCGGCCAGTACCAGCACGACGTGTCGGAGTCCAAGCTGTCGCGCTCGCTGGACGCGGTGGTCGAGGACTGCGTCAACGGTGTCGGCGTCGACGTCAACACGGCGTCCGCGCCGCTGCTGACCCGGGTGTCCGGTATCGGCGCCGGGCTGGCCGACAACATCGTGGCCCACCGCGACGCCAACGGGCCCTTCCGCAGCCGGAAGGAGCTGAAGAACGTCCCCCGACTCGGCCCGAAGGCGTTCGAGCAGTGCGCGGGCTTCCTGCGGATCCCCGGCGGCGACGACCCGCTGGACGCGTCGGCGGTGCACCCGGAGGCGTACCCGGTGGTCCGCCGCATCCTGGCGAAGGCGGGTGGCGGGCTCAAGGAGCTGATCGGCGACACCGCCGCGTTGCGGTCGCTGCGGCCGGAGGAGTTCGCGGACGAGACGTTCGGCGTGCCGACGGTGACCGACATCCTCAAGGAGCTGGAGAAGCCGGGCCGCGACCCCCGCCCGGCGTTCCGGACGGCCGAGTTCAAGGAGGGCGTGGAGAAGCTCTCCGACCTGGAGCCCGGCATGATCCTGGAGGGCACGGTGACGAACGTGGCCGCGTTCGGTGCGTTCGTCGACATCGGCGTCCACCAGGACGGCCTGGTGCACGTGTCCGCGCTGTCGAAGAACTTCGTCAAGGACCCGCGCGAGGTGGTGAAGTCCGGCGACATCGTGAAGGTGAAGGTGCTGGACGTGGACATCCCGCGCAAGCGCATCTCGCTGACGCTGCGTCTGGAGGACGCCCCGGCGGGCGAGCAGCCTTCGCAGCCGAAGGCTGCGAAGGGGGGCGGCGGCGGACAGCGGGAGCGGCGTGCCCCGGCCCCGCGCAAGCCCCAGCGGCCGCAGGCCGCTCCCGCAAACGGCGCGATGGCCGACGCTCTGCGCCGCGCGGGTCTCGCCTGAGACAGCCAGTTGGACCCCGCAGGGGCGCGAGGAACTGCGCGAGCAGCCCACCCCCCAGGGAGGTCCGACCCCATCTGCGGGACGAACCTCCCTGG
>NZ_JBHSQJ010000098.1:0-641 GCF_042658505.1 Streptacidiphilus monticola
GCAACCTATTGGTTAAATTAATGTATCAAAAACGATGGTTTTTGTGACAGTCTTGAAAAGTCCTGACTTCTCCCGAAAAATGACTCCCCTCATGTAACAAAACTCGTTACTGTATCAACATAACAATAACCCCATAACTAATTAGCGAGNCTTATTCAAAGGCCTTACATTTCAAAAACTCTGCTTACCAGGCGCATTTCGCCCAGGGGATCACCATAATAAAATGCTGAGGCCTGGCCTTTGCGTAGTGCACGCATCACCTCAATACCTTTGATGGTGGCGTAAGCCGTCTTCATGGATTTAAATCCCAGCGTGGCGCCGATTATCCGTTTCAGTTTGCCATGATCGCATTCAATCACGTTGTTCCGGTACTTAATCTGTCGGTGTTCAACGTCAGACGGGCACCGGCCTTCGCGTTTGAGCAGAGCAAGCGCGCGACCATAGGCGGGCGCTTTATCCGTGTTGATGAATCGCGGGATCTGCCACTTCTTCACGTTGTTGAGGATTTTACCCAGAAACCGGTATGCAGCTTTGCTGTTACGACGGGAGGAGAGATAAAAATCGACAGTGCGGCCCCGGCTGTCGACGGCCCGGTACAGATACGCCCAGCGGCCATTGACCTTCACGTAGGTTTCATCCAT
>NZ_JBHSQJ010000099.1:0-17041 GCF_042658505.1 Streptacidiphilus monticola
GCCGCCGTGCGGCAGGCGGCGGCCGAGGCCGGACCGCCGCCGTCCACGACGGTGGGCATGGCCACCAGCCGGGCGAGGTCGGCGCGGGCGCGGGCCATCAGCCGCGGCCCGACCACCCGCGTCCACGGCGGGAGCTGCTCCGATGCGCTGCTCACGCCTGGGCTTCTGCCCCGGATCAGGCCGGGAACCCCTGCCCCGGCTGGGTCCTCCCCGCTGCGGCCTCAGGTCAGGCCGCCGCGGTGAGGTCTGCGCGGCCGAACAACAGGGCCCAGCTGCGCGGCAGTTGGGCGACCAGACGGTCCGTCAGCGTCTCGCCGCCCACCTCGGCGAGCACGGCCAGCACCGAGGCCGTGTGCCAACGGGCGCTCGTCAGGTCGCAGTTGAGGGTGCGGGCCACCGCCTCGACGAATGCCGGACCGGCCACGGGACGGACGAGCGGAAGCTGCGAGGCGAAGGTGCTGCGGGCCGGCTCGGGCAGGACGGCGGCGAGGTCGCAGCGCTCCTCGCCGACGACCTGCCCGCCGAGCATGGTCAGGACGGTGTCGAGGATGCGGCCGGCCTCCTGGTCGCTGCCGTAGAGACCGACGGCGCGGAGCCTGCGGAGGAGATCGTGCTGCTGGGTCATCGGGACTCCCGGCGAGGAAGCCGCCGCTGGAGGCGACGGCAGGGGACGGGACGGACGGGTCGTGCGTCGCACGGCCGGTCAGGCCGCGGCGATCTGCGGGCGCGAGGTGCCGTCGCCGACCGCGATCCTGCGCCGCTTGGCCTTCTCCGCCACGGGGATCCGCACCGTCAGCACGCCGGCGTCGTAGTCGGCGGTGATGGCGTCGGCGTCCACGGTGTCGGAGAGCACGATCTGCCGGGAGAAGACGCCGAGCGGACGCTCGGACACCTCCCACTTCACGTCCACGGCGTCGGGGCTCGGCCGGCGCTCGGCCCGGACGGTCAGCGTGTTGCGCTCGACCTCGACCTCGATGGCATCGGCCTGGACCCCCGGCAGGTCGAAGCAGAACACGTAGGCGTCACCCGCACGGTAGGCGTCCAGCGGCATCGGGGCCGGACGCGACCAGGTGCCGGTGGCTCCGGCGAACTGCTGGGCCAGGCGGTCGAGTTCGCGGAACGGGTCGGTGCGCATCAGCATCGCGAAACACCTCCAGTCGATCAGACGGCTGCCAGTGCGCTTCACCTGGCACCTGTTCTAGCATGTCGTCCATCCGATGACAAAGAGCGAGTCGTTCTGAGAGTGACACTGTGAGCGAGACACCTGCCCCGCACCATCACAAACCCGTCTCCTACGAGGCGGCGGCCGCCGCCCTGGCCGCCATCGACGCGGCCGTGCGCGCCGCACAGAGCCCGCCGTCCGGGCCACCCGGTCGGGAGGGCGCCGGCACCGGCCACGATCCCGGCCAGGGCCCCGGCCACGGCCCGCAGGACGCGCTGGCCGCGCTGCTGCTGCTGCGCGAGGTGCGCAGCCGCCTCGCCGGGTGGGAGGCGCCGCTGGTCGACGCGGCCCGGGCCGCGGGCGCGACCTGGGCCGACCTGGCCCATCCCATGGGCGTCGCCTCCCGCCAGGCCGCCGAGAACCGCTACCTGCGCCTCGCGCCCGTCCATGGCCCCGGCGACCGGGCCGGGACCGGCGCCGAGCGCGTCAAGGCCGTCCGCGACCGGCGCGCGGCCGAGCGCACGGTCACGGCCTGGGCCCGGGACCACGCGGCCGACCTGCGGATCATCGCCTCCCAGATCGCCGCACTGGGCGGGCTCGCCCCGGAGGCCCGCCGCGCCCAGTCCGAGGTCCACGCGGCCCTCGGCGCGACCGACGCCGCCTCGCTGCTCGGTCCGCTCGCCGCCATGCGCCCGCACCTGCCCGCGGACCAGCCCGACCTCGCGGCCCGCCTGGACACCCTCACCCGGCAGACCGACCGGCTGCGGCACGACACCCGCAGGCGCCGGGCCTGAAGCCGCTCCTTGCGCGCGGCCGGTGACGCGGCGTCAGGCGGGATGCCCGGGCTCGATGTCGGACGCCTCGCTCAGCTGGATGGGGTGCTCGTCCGAGCGCACCTCGCCGGCCAGCGGCGCCAGCAGGAAGCCCACGTGGTCCCCGCCGTCCATCCGGCCCTCGACGTGCCCCGCGAACCAGGCCGAGGCCCCCGCCAGCACCGGCACGCCGCCCGGCCCGGCCGACCAGTCCACCCGCGCGAACTTGTCGATCTCGTCCCCGGTCCGCCCGCCGAACAGCTCCGGCAGCCCGCTGTCGGGCGACACCAGGTGCACGGCGAGCGTCGCGGCCCGCAGGGCCACGCCGAAGGTGTGGTTCGCCTTCGAGATCCACACCATGAACCGCGGCGGATCGATCGAGCACTGGGTCGCGAAGCCCACCAGGCACCCTGAACGCTCCTCCCCCGCAAGGGCGGTGACGACGTACAGGGGATAGTCGAGCCTCGCCACGAACGCGTCGAAGTCACTCATCGCCCCATTCACTCACACGCGCGCCGCCCGTCGCGCGAACGCCGGGCCGGCGATCAGCTGATGCTCACCGCGATGAGGCAGGTGTCGTCGTCGGTGTCGGAGCGGCTGCGCACGAGCAGCCGGTCGACGAGCTGGTCGACCGGGGCGTCGTGGGGCAGGTGGGTGAGCAGTTCGTTGAGCGCGGCCTCCAGGGCGGTGTCGCGGCGTTCGACGAGGCCGTCGGTGAACATCAGCAGCGTGTCACCGGACTGCAGGATCACCGACTGCTCCTCGTACTCCGCCTCCGGCACCGCGCCGAGCAGCAGCCCCCGGCCGAGCGGGAGGGGCGACGCCGCGTGGTCGCGGACGAGGACCGGCGGCAGGTGACCGGCGCGGGCCCACCGCAGTTCGCGCGTCCCCGGGTCGAAGACCGCGCAGACGGCGGTGGCGGTCACCTCGTCGGTCAGGTGCAGGCTGACGCTGTTGAGCCAGGTGAGCAGCTGGCCCGGGCCCGCGCCGGTGGCGGCCAGTCCGCGCAGGGCGTTGCGCAGGGCGACCATGCCGGTGGCCGCCTCGATGCCGTGCCCGGCGACGTCGCCCACCGACAGCAGGACCCGGCCGCCGGGCAGCGGGAGGGTGTCGTACCAGTCGCCGCCGACGAGGTGCTCCTGCTCGGCCGGGCGGTACCGGACGGCGACCTGCAGCCCGGGCAGGGCCGCGGCGCGACGGGTCGGGGTCATGATCGCCTGCTGCAGCCGCAGGGCGAGCCGGTTGCGCTCGCGGGCCTCCGCCTCGGTGTGGGCGAGCTGTTCGCGGGTGGCGGCCAGGGCCACCTCGGTCCAGTGCTGCGCGGAGATGTCCTGGTAGGCGCCGCGGACGCCGTCGAGGGTGCCGGCCGGACCGAGGACCGGCTCGGCGATGACGCGGATGTACCGGGTCACCTGGTCGGCCCGCTCCAGCCGGAAGGCCGCGGCCGCCGGGCGGTGGTGGCGCAGCAGCGTGCGCAGGAAGCGGTGCACCGCGTGGTGGTCGTCGCCGTGCACGTAGCTGCCGATGTCCTCCAGGTGCACCAGCTTGTCCTCGCCGGGGGTGAGCCCGTAGAGGTCGAACAGCGGCTCGTTCCACGTGACTTCGCCGGTACGGAAGTCCTCCTCGAAGCCGGCGATGCGGCCGAGGCGCTGGGCGTGCTGGAGCAGGTTGGCGAGGCGGTCGCTCTCGGCCTCGGTGCGCCAGACGAGCAGGACGCAGGCACCGTGGCGGCTCAGGCTCGCCCGGGCCCGCGAGTGGATCTCCAGCGCGTCCACCAGGGCGGACAGTTGCAGCGGGGCCCGGAACGGCTCGCCGGTCGCGTAGACGTGCTCGACGGCGTCGAAGAGGCCTGCGGGCGCCGCGGCCAGCGGGTAGGCCTCCAGCAGGCCACGGCCGGTCAGCGCGGCCCGCGGGCGCCCGCCGGGGTCGGCGAAGTGCGGGTTGACGTGGTGGATGCGGAAGTCGGTGAGGACGCCGTCCGCGTTGACGGCCGGGGCGAGCACGAGCGCGGCGGAGTCCAACCCGTCGGCCAGGTCCGAGAGTTCGCGCAGCTGCGGGTAGACCGCCTCCAACGAGGCCGTGGGCAGCGGCTCGTGGAGGTCCAGCGCGTGCGCGGCCACCTCCCCGAGACTCTCCAACTGCCGGGCGAGGGCGGGGGTTTCCGGGGGCGGGTCGGCACCCCAGACGATCTCCAGGACGCCGACCGTGCGACCGTGCACCCGGGCCGGGACGGCGACCCGGCCGTGGTCCGCCAGCTCGGTCTCGGCGATCGACGCCGCGCCGACGTCGCCGAGGCGGCTGAGGTGGAGCGCCTGCCGACGGCTGAGGGCCAGCCGGGCCGGGGTGAGCAAGCGCGGCGGGACGTGCCGCCAGCGGTGGCACTCCTGCTCGGTGATGCCCGCCGTCCCGGCGAGGGCGAGGGAACTGTCGGGCAGGGCCGCCCACAGCGCCACCGCCACCGCCCCGAGCGGGGCGAGGGCGTGCCGCAGCAGGGAGTCGGCGACGGCCTCGCAGTCGTGGGCGGCCAGCGCGGCGTTCTCCGCCGACCGCAGCCGCGAGGCTTCCTCACCGGCCAGCCCCTCGGCGGCCGCCCGGGGCATGGCCTGGCCCACGAGGTCGGCGGCCACCTCCAACGGGGACAGACCCGCTTGCTCGGCGAGGCGTCCCAGTTGCAGCGACGCCTCCCGGGCGCTGCAGCCCAGGCGCTCCATGAGCAGGCCCTTGGCCATCTCGATGACGGCGCGCCCCTCGGCCGCCGTGTGCGCGCTCTCGATCTCGCGCTGCAGCCGCACGACCAGCGAGGCCAGCCGTCCCATGCCGTCACCCCCGCCGACCTGCGCGGGAACGGCCACCGAGAGCGCGGTCGTCTCCGGCTCAGACCTCACCGGCCCCGCCCTTCCCGGCCAGGGAGCGCCGGATGGCCGCGACCAGGTCGGCCGCGTCCACAGGCTTCGTCACGTAGTCGTCGGCTCCCGCGGCCAGGCTCTTGTCGCGGTCGCCGGGCATGGCCTTGGCGGTGACGGCGATCACCGGCAGCTGGGCCAGCTGCGGCGTCTGGCGGATCGCACGGATGGCGCTGTACCCGTCCATCTCCGGCATCATCACGTCCATCAGCACCAGGTCGATCTCCGGGTGGGCGTGCAGGACGTCGAGCCCTGAGCGGCCGTTGTCGGCGTCGAGGACGGTCATGCCGTTCACTTCGAGGATGCCGCTGATGGCGTAGACGTTGCGGGCGTCGTCGTCCACCACCAGCACGACGCGGCCCGCCAGTTCGCCCGCGTCGGGGGCGCCGGGGGCGACGGCCGTCTCGTCCGGCCGCACCAGCGGCAGGGCCGCTCCGGGGTACTCGGCCGTCAGGTGCAGGGCCACCCGTTCTCTCAAGTCGTCCAGCCCGCTGAGCACTTCGACCGAGGAGGTGGCCCGGGCCGCCGCCAGGTGGTCCGCGGCGGAGGCCCGGGCCGGGGCGTGGACCAGCACGGGCACGTGCTGCAGCGCCGGATCGCCGGACACCGCGTCGAGGAAGCGCTGGTCCGAGCCGTCCGCCATGCCGCCGTCCACCACCACGCAGTGGAAGGGGCCGGCCGCGAGCGCGGCCGCCGCCTCCTCCGCGGTGAGCACGGTGACCACCTCCGCCCGGTGGTTCGACGCACCCGGCGAGGACGACCCGAGCGTACCTGCGGCGTTCTCGGTGACGACGGACATCAGCCCGCCGACCCGCGGCTCCAGCACCAGCACCCGCCGCGGCGCGGCGCGGTCGGCCACGGCCGGGGCCGGCACGGCGGGGCTCGTCCGGCTCGCCCCGTCGGGCTCGGGCGTGGAACGCAGCGCGGGGGCGGCGGTGGCGTGGAAGTCCGGCCGCGCGACGGGCAGCAGCAACGTGAAGGTGCTGCCGCGCCCCAGCGTGCTGCGCACGCTGATGGCGCCGCCCAGCAGTTGGGCCATCTCCCGGCTGATGGACAGGCCGAGCCCGGTGCCGCCGTACTTGCGGCTGGTGGTGCCGTCGGCCTGCTGGAAGGCGGCGAAGATGGCCTCCAACTGCTCCTCGGCGATGCCGATGCCGGTGTCGCAGACCCGGAAGGCGACGAACTCGCCCAGGTGGCGCGCCTGTTCGGGGACCTCTGCGGTGGCGGCGCGCTCGATGCGCACCTCCACCCCGCCGGTCTCGGTGAACTTGACGGCGTTGGACAGCAGGTTGCGCAGGATCTGACGCAGCCGGGAGTCGTCGGTCAGCAGCTCCGCCGGGGCGTCGGAGGCGGTGACGATCTCGAAGTCGAGGCTCTTCTGCGTGGTCATCGGCCGGAAGGTGGCGTCCATGTAGTCGATCAGCTGCCGCAGCGCCACCCGCTCCGGCGCCAGGGCCATCTTCCCGGCCTCGACCTTCGACAGGTCGAGGATGTCGTTGATCAGCTGCAGCAGGTCGGAGCCGGCCGAGTGGATGATGGTGGCGTACTCGACCTGCTTCGGCGTCAGGTTCCGGGTGGGGTTCTGCGCCAGCAACTGGGCCAGGATCAGCAGGGAGTTGAGCGGCGTGCGCAGCTCGTGGCTCATGTTGGCCAGGAACTCCGACTTGTACTTCGAGGCCAGCGACAGCTGCTGCGCGCGGGTCTCCAGCTCCTGCCGGGCCTGCTCGATCTCCGCGTTCTTGGCCTCGATGTCGTGGTTGCGGTCGGCCAGCAGGGCCGCCTTCTCCTCGAGTTCGGCGTTGGAGCGCTGCAGCTCCTCCTGACGCACCTGCAACTCCTCGGAGCGGGCGCGCAGTTCGTCGGCCAGCCGCTGCGACTCCTGCAGCAGTTCGTCGGTGCGGGCGTTGGCGACGATGGTGCTCAGGTTGACGCCGATGGCCTCCATCAGCTGGCGCAGGAAGTCGCGGTGCACGGGGGTGAACCGGTGCAGCGAGGCCAGCTCGATGACGCCGAGGACCTGCTCCTCGACGACGATCGGCAGCACCATCAGGTTGCGCGCGGGCGTCCGGCCCAGCCCGGAGGAGACGGTGACGTAGTCCTCCGGCAGCTCTTCCAGACTGATCTCGCGACGGTCCGCCGCCGCCTGCCCGACCAGCGACCGCCCGAACGGGCAGACCTCGGGCTGCGCGGGCTGCACCGGGCGTCCGTAGCCGCCGATCAGGCGCAGCTGCGCGCCCTCCGCCGCGTCCTCGGCCAGGAAGAACGCCCCGTACTGGGCGCCCACCAGCGGGGCCAGTTCGCTCATCACCAGGTCGGCCACGACGGCCAGGTCGCGGCTGCCCTGCATCAGGCCGGAGATCCGGGCGAGGTTGGTCTTGAGCCAGTCCTGCTCCTGGTTGGCGCGCGTGGTCACACGCAGGGACTGGACCATCGCGTTGATGTTGTCCTTGAGGTCGCCGACCTCGCCGGGCGCCTCCACGGTGATGGAGCGGGTCAGGTCGCCCTGCGCCACGGCGCTGGTGACCTCGGCGATGGCGCGGACCTGCCGGGTGAGGTTCCCGGCCAGCTCGTTGACGTTCTCGGTGAGGCGCTTCCAGGTGCCGGAGACGCCCTCCACCTCGGCCTGCCCGCCGAGCCGCCCCTCGCTGCCCACCTCCCGTGCCACGCGGGTGACTTCGGCGGCGAAGGAGGACAGCTGGTCGACCATCGTGTTGATGGTGGTCTTGAGTTCCAGGATCTCGCCGCGGGCGTCCACGTCGATCTTCTTGGACAGGTCGCCGTTGGCCACGGCGGTGGTCACCTGGGCGATGTTGCGGACCTGGTTGGTGAGGTTGTTCGCCATCGAGTTGACGTTGTCGGTCAGGTCCTTCCAGGTTCCGGCGACGTTGGGAACCGTTGCCTGGCCGCCGAGTTGGCCCTCGGTGCCGACCTCGCGGGCCACCCGGGTCACCTCGTCCGCGAACGCGGACAGCGTGTCCACCATCGTGTTGATGACCCCGGCGAGCGCGGCGACCTCGCCCTTGGCCTCGACGGTGATCTTCTGCGACAGGTCGCCCTTCGCCACCGCGGTGGCCACCTGCGCGATCGAGCGCACCTGCCCGGTGAGGTTGGACGCCATCACGTTGACGTTGTCGGTCAGGTCCTTCCACGTGCCGGAGACGCCCCGGACGGTCGCCTGGCCGCCGAGGTTGCCCTCGGTGCCGACCTCGCGGGCGACTCGCGTCACCTCGTCGGCGAAGGCGGAGAGCTGGTCGACCATCGTGTTGATGGTCTCCTTGAGTTCGAGGATCTCGCCGCGGGCGTCCACGCGGATCTTCTGCGTCAGGTCGCCCTTGGCCACGGCCGTGGTGACCTGGGCGATCGACCGCACCTGGGCGGTCAGGTTGTCGGCCATGACGTTGACCGACTCCGTCAGGTCCTTCCAGGTCCCGGAGACGCCCTTGACGTCCGCCTGCCCGCCGAGGCGGCCCTCGGTGCCGACCTCCCGGGCCACCCGGGTCACCTCGTCCGCGAAGGACGACAGCTGGTCCACCATCGTGTTGATGGTGGTCTTCAGCTCGGCGATCTCGCCGCGGGCGTTGACCGAGATCTTCTGGGACAGGTCGCCCTTGGCCACCGCCGTGGCCACCTGGGCGATCGACCGCACCTGGGCGGTCAGGTTCCCGGCCATGAAGTTGACCGAGTCGGTCAGGTCCCGCCAGGTCCCGGAGACGCCCTTGACGTCCGCCTGGCCGCCGAGGATGCCCTCGGTGCCGACCTCGCGGGCCACCCGGGTCACCTCATCGGCGAAGGAGGACAGCTGGTCCACCATCGTGTTGATGGTGTTCTTCAGTTCCAGGATCTCGCCGCGGGCGTTGACCGTGATCTTCTGCGACAGGTCGCCCCTGGCCACCGCCGTGGTGACCTGCGCGATGTTGCGGACCTGGCCGGTGAGGTTGCCGGCCATGAAGTTGACCGAGTCGGTCAGGTCGCGCCAGACGCCGCCCACCCCGGGCACCTCCGCCTGACCGCCGAGCCGGCCCTCGCTGCCCACCTCGCGGGCCACCCGGGTCACCTCGTCGGCGAAGGCCGAGAGCTGGTCCACCATCGTGTTGACGGTGTCCTTGAGTTCGAGGATCTCGCCCCGGGCCGCCACGTCGATCTTCTGTGACAGGTCGCCCTTGGCGACCGCCGTGGCGACCTGCGCGATGTCGCGGACCTGGCTGGTCAGGTTGCCGGCCATGGCGTTGACCGACTCCGTCAGGTCCTTCCAGGTGCCCGAGACGCCGGGCACCTCCGCCTGGCCGCCCAGCTGTCCCTCGGTGCCCACTTCCCGCGCCACGCGCGTGACTTCGGAGGTGAACAGCGACAGCTGGTCCACCATCCCGTTGAACACCGAGGCGATCTCGGCCATCAGCCCGCTGCCGTCGTCGGGCAGGCGGGTGCCGAAGTCACCGTCGCGCACGGCCGTCAGGCCGTCCAGGAGCCGGCGCAGTTCGGCCTCGCCGATGCCGCCGTCCCCGACGGGGCGCTCCAAGGTGTCCCTCATCATGCTCTCCTCGCCGGTGTCGGCATGGTGGTCGACTCGGTCGTTGGCAGGACGTCGGCCCGTCAGCCTACGGCCTCGGCCGGGTCACGCCGACCGGCCGGGTCGCGGTGACCGGCCGGCGGTGCGTGGTGCCCCTCCGGCGTGTGGTGCCGGTCCGGCTCGTCCGCGGCCCGGTGGGCCAGGAACAGCCCGAGCAGGTCGTCCACGTCGTGGTCGGCCTCGGCCGGGTGCCGGAACGGCTTGCCGTAGACGATCTCGTAGCGGTTCCGCCGGCCCTCCCGCTTGCGCACGAGATAGCCCTCCCCTTCAAGATCGGCCACGATGCCCTGCACCGTCCGTTCGGTCACCTGGGCTGCCGCCGCCAGGTCACGCAGCCGGATCTCCGGCTCCTTGGCGATCAGGGCCAGCACCCGTGCGTGGTTCGTCAGGAACGTCCAACTCGGTCGTGCTTCCGCGGTACTCATCGGCTCATCCTCGGACTCGCGATTCCGGAGTTACGATACACGTAATCCATTTCGCGTAAAGCACTGCGTCAAATCAGCCCGCCGGCCACCCGGTCGGCACGCCCGCCCGGCGCGCGGAAACGCTCCCCGGCGCCTGCTCACGACCTGCTGCTGGCTCAACTCTTCTCCTCGCAAGGGCGGTTGGGAGCCTCCGAGCACTCCCGAGGCACGCGCGACCGGCACCGGCCGTCCGGACCGGGCGGACCACAGGCGTGAAGTGGCCGAACCCGGCAAAGCGGGTCACAGTGGCACGGGGACGACGGATGGAGCTTGTGTGATGGAAGACCGGACCGACCTCTCCCGGCTGCTCGCCGGCGACGCCGCCGCCGAGGACCTCGCTCGGTCGCTCAGCACCGCCCGGGCCCGGGAGCTGACCCCCCGGCTGCTGCGCCGGCTGCACGAGCTGGAGCCCGGCACCCCGGCGTACTCGCGGCTGCGCAGCGTGGTCATCACCTGCAACCTGTCGTTGGTACGGGCGCTGCTGCGCCGCTTCGCCACCAGCCAGGTGCCGCGCGAGGACCTCATGCAGGTGGGCGTCGTCGGTCTGATCAAGGCGGTGGACCGGTTCGATCCGCTGCGGGGGATGCAGTTCAGCACCTTCGCCGTGCCCACCATCGAGGGCGAGATCAAGCGCCACCTGCGGGACACCACCTGGCACGCGCACGTCCCGCGCGGGGTCCAGGAGAACCACCTGCGGGTCCAACGGACGCGCGAGGGCCTCGCCGCCCGGCTCGGCCGCAGCCCGGACCTCACCGAGCTCACCGAGGCCACCGGACTGACCCCGGCCGAGATCCGCGAGGCGGACACGGCCGCGCAGGCGCGCACCAGCGGCAGCCTCGAACCCGGCGCGGACGAGAGCACCCTCGGACTGGTCCGCCGCCTCGGCGACAGCGACCCCGAACTGGAGAAGTGCGAGGCGCTGATCGCGCTCAAGCCCGCCCTGGCCCGCCTGGACGACCGCGAGCGCACCATCCTGGAGCTGCGGTTCGGCGCCGAGCTGACCCAGAAGCAGATCGGCCGGCACCTGGGCATCTCGCAGATGCACGTCTCCCGCATCCTCAACCGGATCCTCGATCAGCTGCGTCCCGCCCTGCTGCCCACCAACTGACACGCCGGCCGGAGTTCCAGGCCGGGGCGTTGCGGGCTCGGCCCGCCGGGCTCGGGCCTTCCGGGCTGACGTGCCGTCAGAGGCGCCAGCGCGCCTGCGTCATGGGCGACATGCCGCCCGAGCCGCGCACCCGCTCACGGGTGCTGCTGCGGACGACGAGAGCGTCCGCCGCCAGCCAGACCAGGACCACCAGGGCCACCGCCGTGGCCACCAGGGCAGGCAGCATGAACCATGCCCGCCCCGCCGCGAGGACGACGGTGACCTCCACCCCGATGACGGTGCACGCCCCGGCGGCCAGCATCCGCAGCTCCGCCCTGCGCGCCGCGGCCTCGACGCCGACCCCACCGTCCGCCTGCCGCCGCGCCACCGACGTCCTCCGCTCCGCCATCCCTGCTCATCCCTTCGTGCCGTGGTGGTCCGTCGTCGGTGCGGCTGACCCCGGACGCACGGTCCAAACATGGCGACAGGCACGCGAGGGGCCCAACGCCGATGCGGGGCACGCCGACTGACGCCCCGTCGAAAGCGGCTCCGCACCGATCGGCCGGACCCTCAGGGCTCCTCGCCGGCGACCCGGCCCGCCGCCCAGGAGGCCGCCAGGGCGTCCCAGTCCACGGAGCCGTTCTCCGCCCCGGCGGGGACCAGTGCGAAGGTGTCGGCCAGGAAGCCGGCGAGCGCCGCACGGCTGCAGCGCAGTTCGGCGGTCTGGCCCCGCACGTCCAGTCTGATCAGCACCCGGTCCTCCCCCACCGGGCACACCCGGACGTCACCGATACCGGCGGGCTGCGCCAGGCCCTCTGCCAGCAGTTCCCGTCCGAAGATCCAGCGCACCTCCGCGCACCCGTTCTCGGACACCCGGGCCGGGAAGACGGCCTGGACCGTCCAGGGCTGGTCCCGGTCGTAGCGGAGCACGGCCGGGCACACATGGCTGAATCCCCCGTTGCCGACCGTGAATTCGACGATGCGAGTGAGCGGCTGAAGCACCCTGGCCTCCAACGGATCGGGGATCGGCCTCCGGTGGCGGAGCGCGGTCCGCGTCCTGGAGTCTGTTGGGCGCCCGCCTACCCCGCGCGCCTCCGTTGATGCCGCCCGGTCCGCCGCCCCAGCCGTGAACCGCCCCTGCCCGCCTTGAACCGTCCCGCCGAGTCGAGCGAGACTCGGACGTCCCGAGTGAACCGGCCGTTGCGGGGCAGCAGAATCCCGGTAGGCCGTCGTGGCCGAGGACCCGCACGCCATGCACGAACGAAGGAACAGAACGAGGTGAACGAGACGACCTGGGTACCGGCCGGGGTGGACACCGCCGAGCCGCGGTCAGCGGTCGGCGGGCGACCGGAGCGCCTCGACCTCGAGGACGTGGACGGCGCCATCGGCCTCGGACGCGACTTCGCGCGGGCACTGCTGCACCGGTGGCACTGGCCCGAGCTGCCGGCCGGCCTGGTCGTGGCGGCCGAGGACGTGGTGCTGGTGGTCTCCGAGCTGGTCACCAACGCCGCCGTCCACGGCCGGGGCGTCCGCGACCTGCTGCTGCAGGCGCTGCCCGGGATGCTGCGCATCGAGGTGCGCGACCGCGACCTGGCCACACCGCGCCCCCGCGACGGCCGACCTGGCACCCCGGGCGGTTACGGACTGCACATCGTGGAGCGGCTGGCCACCGAATGGGGCTACGCGGTCGATCCGGGGTCCGGCAAGACGGTCTGGGCCCTCATCCCGGCCCCCTGGCCGTCCTGCTGACGTCGCCTCAGCTCGGCACGCATGCCCCGGCGTCCTCCGGGTAGGCGGCGGGCCGTCCGCTGACGAGAGAGGCTCCTGTGATCGACGAAGCGAATGCGCTGTCCGTGACGGTGACCCTGCACGGGTCCACACATGCCGTGGTCCGCGTGGGCGGTGAACTCGACATCGCCACCGGTCTGCTGCTGCACCATCAGCTCGCCGCCCAGGTCACGTCCGGGCGCACGCACCTGGTGATCGACCTGTCAGGGGTTCCCTTCATGGACTCCTCCGGCCTCAACACCATCCTGCGCACGGACCGCGAGACGCGGGCGGCGGGCGGCGGTCTCGTCCTGGCCGGGGCGGGTCCGCAGGTGCGCCGGCTGCTCGAACTCACCGGCGTGGACCTGACCATCCCGCTGGTGGACGACGCGGACGCGGCCCTGGCCGACGCGGGCACGGCCCGATCCGAGCCCGGGGCGCCGGCACCCGGACGGTGAACCATGGACTGGTCCTCCGCGCGGCACGAGATCCGCACGGCCGTCACCGAGGGACCGCCGGTGGTGGCCCACCTGTCCGGGGAACTGGACGCCGACACCGTCCCCCTGGTCCTGCGCCTGCTCACCGGACTGCGGTCAACCGGCGCGGACCTCGTGGTGGACCTGAGTCGCGTGCACTTCTGCGACGCGGCCGGCATCGCCGCCCTGCTGGAGCTGCGGACGCTGCTGGGCCGCCAGGGCGGCCGACTGGTGTTCCGCCATCCGCACAGCTCCGTGCGGCGCGTGCTGCGGCTGTGCGGCCTGGAGGACCGGTTCACCCTCGTACCGGCCACGGCAGCACGGCCCGCCCCGTCGCCGCAGCGGCGGAAGTCGCTGGCCGTGCTGCTGGACCGGGCGGTCGCGGTCAGCGGCTCGGGCCGCGGCAACGTCCAGCTCCTCGACCCCGCGACCGGGATACTCAGCATCGTCGAGCACCGCGGGCTGGACGCCTCGTTCCGCCGCTACTTCGAGATCGTCGCGGACGTGGGCACCAGCTGCGGGGCCGCCGCCCAGGGACGGACCGCCGTCTTCGTGGAGGACGTCTTCGCGTCCCCGGTCTTCGCCGGGACCCCGGCCCTGGACGCGCTCAGCCGCGCGGGTGTGGCCTCGGTGGCCTCGGTGCCCGTCGTCCGCCACGGGCGGGTGATCGGCGTGGTGTCCACGCACCGCGGCCGCACCGGTCCGTGGAGCGGCGAAGAACGCGCGGCGCTGGCCGAACTCGGCGATCTCGGCTGACTGCCTGCCGCCCACCGCGCAGGCGGCGGAACATCACGCGGGAGGACGCGGGAGGACATGGAGAAGCCCCTGGCAACCGGTGCCGGGGGCCTCTTCGTGTCCCTGGGCCGCGCTCACCCGCCGCCGGGCGCGTCCGCCGTGACGAGCGGGAACTCCGCCCAGACGCTCTTGCCGCCCGGAACCGGGTCGCTGCCCCAGCGGGCGGCGAGACGGTTCACCACCTGGAGGCCGTGGCCGCCGGGCCGTGTCGGCTGCCCGGGCGCCAGCAGCCGCGGCTCGACAGGGCTCGCGTCCAGGACGTCGAGCCGCACCAGCCCGTCCCGCAGGGTGACCACCAACTCGCGGACCCCGCCTGCGTGTTGGATGGCGTTGGACAGCAGCTCGGAGGCGGCCAGGAGCACGTCGTCCACCTCGTCCGGGTCGGCCGCGAAGGGCCGGCCGCCGGGGGCGCCGGCCGTCAGGGCCTCACGGACGAAGGCACGGCCCCGGGCCACCTGCCGAGACTCCGGGAAGTACGTCAGCCGTCGGCGCTGCGCGGCGGCGGAGGAGATCTCCGTCATCGCGGCCCGCCGCTGTCGGCGGGCGCCCCGACGGCGTCCGCGACGGTCGGATACAGCTCGAACACCGTTTCGGCGCCGGTCAGTTCGAGCAGCCGCCGGACGGCGACGCCGGGTGCGGCCAGCAGCAGCCGGACGTTCTCCTGCTCCGCCCGCGAGCGCACGCGCAGCAGCAGGTTCAGTCCGGAGGAGTCGCAGAACCGCAGCCGCTCCAGGTCGAACACCAGCCGCTGGGGCCTGCGGGCCCACGCCTCCTCGATCTTCTCCCGGACAGCGCCGAGCCCGTCCCGGTCCAGTTCCCCGGCGACGGCGAGGACTTCCGTCCCCGCCGTGGCCGCATCCGGCTCGATCCACACGTCCAGGTGCTGGGGCTCGGTCTCCGCCTGTCCCACGCCTTCACCCTCCTTCTCCGTACCCCGGTGCGCGCCGCGGGTCCCGCCGCGGACCGCGCCACCGGGCCTTGCGCTCGATCTGCGAAACGGCTGCGGCGGGGCCGCCGTTCCCGGCGGCGCTCAGGGCCGGTGCGCCCCGTCGGGGCGGCGCCGGGCGAGCGCGGCGTCGTCGGTGAGCCCGGAGCGCAGCTTGGCCAGCGCTCGGGCGAGCAGGCGGGACACGTGCATCTGGGAGAGGCCGAGCCGCTCCCCGATCTCCCGCTGGGTCAGGTCCTCGACGAAGCGCATCGACAGGATCGCCCGCTCGCGCGGCTGCAGGCCGGCGACCAGGGGCTTGAGCGCGATCAGGTGCTCCAGCTTGTCGAAGGCCGGGTCCTCCTCGCCGAGGCGGTCCAGCAGCGGGGTGTCCTCGCTCTCCGCCTCCTCCCCCAGATCGAGCGAGCCCGCCTGGTAGCCGTTGCTCGCGAGCAGGCCGTCGACGACCTCCTCCTCGCTCACGTCGAGGTACTCGGCGAGTTCGCGGACCGTGGCCTGGCGGCCCAGCCGGTGCTCCAGGGTCTCCTTCGCCTTGGCCAGCCGCAGCCTCAACTCCTGCAACCGGCGCGGCACATGGACGCTCCAGGTGGTGTCGCGGAAGTGCCGGCGGATCTCGCCGATGATCGTGGGCATGGCGAAGGTGGTGAACTCCAGCCCCCGCTCCGGCTCGAACCGGTCGATCGCCTTGATCAGGCCGACCGCGCCCACCTGCACGACGTCCTCCATGGGCTCGTTGGAGGCGCGGAAGCGGGAGGCGGCGTACTGGACGAGCGTCATGTTGAGCTCGACCAGGGTGCCGCGCACGTAGGAGTACTCGGCGGTCCCCTCCTCCGCCGCGCGCAGGCGGTCGAAGAGCGCACGGGAGAGCTCCTTGGCGTCGGCGGGCGCGACGGCGCCGGGGTCATCGACGCGCAGCGGCGCCGGTTCCGCGTCCGGCACGGACGGCCCGGCGGACGGTGCGTCGGCGGTCACGGCCCGGGAGGCGGACCGGGTGTCGAGCGACGGTGCGCTGCTCATACCCTTCCCTTCGTCAGAAAGAAATCGGTTCTCGGGTGCCCCGCCGAACGCGGTTCACGCCTCCCATTCGCACCGACCCGGCGTGATCTGCGTCACGCGCGCAGGTGTTCCCCTGCGCATTCCCCTGCCGCACCGACCGGCGCACCGCCCCGCCGACAAGGCGAGGACCGGGCGGCCTGTCGCAGCCGGTCGGGGGTAGGGGCTAGCCATGATGACCGCACTACAGCTCTTGCAGCTCAGCGCAGACACGACCAACCGTTCCAACGGCAGTGCCGGAATCATCGGCCTGATCATCGGCATCATCGTGGTCGCCGGACTCATCTGGGCCTTCGTCTGGGGGAAGCGGCGCCGGGAGAAGGAGCCGCCGCCGATCGCGCCCCCCGGCGAGGACGCCGACGCCTACGGCGACATCCCCTCGGACCCGAGGTTCCGTCACGAGACCGGTCCGCTGCGCCATCGCGGCAACCGGCACTGACCCGATCCCCCGCACGACCCCAGGGAGGCGGCATGAGCGAAGCAGGCATGGGCGACGACGTCTACCAGCCCACCGGGAACATGGAGGAGCATGAGGACGCGGCTCCCCTGGACCTGGAGGACGCCGTGGACGAGCGCGACTACGACGACGTCCTGGACGAGGGCTACAGCCCGCCCGAGCGGCCGCTCGGTGTGGAGAAGTACGGCGTCACCGCGGCCGAGCAGCACGACGGCGAGACGCTGGACACCCGGCTGGCCCAGGAGGAGCCCGACACCTCGTCCGCCGACGGCGACGGGGTCGGGGACCTCCCGGGCGGGGAGGGCGAACCGATCGACGAGGAGGCCGGGGCGCCTCGCGCGGGCCGACTGGTCGCTCCGGACGAAGGCGCGCATCCCGATACCGAGAAGGACCTGATCGCCGACGACGTCGGCATCGACGGGGGCGCGGCAGGTGCGGAGGAGGCGGCGATGCACGTCGTGTCCGAGCCGGACCTGCCCTCCGAGGCTCTCGACGAGGACTGACGAACGAGGACTGACGCTCCGTCACGGTGCGCCGTCCGCCGCGGTGCCG